>JAJQAR010000141.1 GCA_021203705.1 Prevotella sp.
CCTAAAGACACTACGGCAGGAGCCAGACTGCTATTTTTGAATTTCGGTGAGGAAGAACTAAAATGCGCCATGTCATTGGCTGCTGAGGCTCGTCAGAACGGCATTGCAACAGAGGTTTACTCAGAAAGCGTAAAACTCAAGAAACAAATGACTTACGCCAATAATCGCAATATCCGTTTCGTGGCTATCATCGGCGAGAATGAACTTTCCCAAAACAAGGTGATGCTAAAGGATATGCACACTGGCGAACAGTCGCTTATCCCACAAGAGGAACTAATTCAAATGGTTAAAAAAGAAATCTAATATCAAAACTATAAGAACATGAAAAAAACAATTTTATTATCTGTTTTTGCCGCTCTCTTGTTGCTTTTCTCGGCTTTTAAACAAGAGAACAAAATCACTGTCTTTATGATTGGTGATTCCACAATGGCAAACAAAGACATCAGTGACGACAAACAGGAACGCGGCTGGGGCATGATGCTCCAGAGTTTCTTCACAGAGGATGTAATCGTTGACAACCATGCTCTAAATGGTAGGTCATCAAAGAGTTTCATTGATGAGGGACACTGGCAGGAGGTGCTCGACCTGATTAAGCCAGGCGACTATGTTTTCATCCAGTTCGGTCATAATGATGAAAAAGAGGGTGAAAAACGCCACACAGACCCAGGCTCTACTTTCGACGCAAACCTCAAGCGTTTCGCTCTCGAAACTCGTGAGAAAGGCGGAATCCCCGTACTCCTCAACAGTGTTGTAAGGCGCAATTTCTCTGGCAGCAAGACTGCCGTGGCTGATGATGACTTGCGTGCCAACTCCTCAAGCAATCTCGCGGAGGGCGATACTCTTATAGATACTCACGGTGATTACCTTATCTCTCCACGCAACGTGGCAAAGGAAATTAACGCTCCGTTTATCGATGCAAACAAGATTACCCACGATTTGGAACAGGGCTTAGGCAAGGAAGGCTCTAAAAAACTACACATGATATTCGCTCCTGGTGAGACACCTTCCATTCCTGAGGGCAGAGAGGACAACACTCACTATAACATCTTTGGTGCTACCGTAGTGGCTGGCCTCATGGCTGAGGCTATTAAAGAGCAAGTTCCTGAGTTGGGCAAATATGTATGCCATTATGACCTCACTGTCGCAAAAGACGGTTCTGGTTTGTTCTTCGATTTACAGCAGGCTGTCGATGCGGCTCCTGTTGGCAAGAAGACAACAATCCTCGTGGGGGACGGTGATTGGAAAAGACCATCCATCCCAGCTGACAAGGACATCGAACTTGTTTTACGCAGTGGTGTGAACTGGGTTGACTGATTTAAAATCATTCATCATTAACTATATTTTTATGGGCATATCGCAGAAATATCATCTCATATTGAGTAGCAACAGTCCGAGACGTAGAGAATTGCTCTCTGGCTTAGGTTTGGATTACGAAATCCGCGTCATACCCGACATAGATGAGTCATATCCATCCGACCTCCCCGTACTCGAAATTGCCAAATATGTCTCAATGAAAAAGGCGGATGCCTATAAAAGCACAATGGCTGATGATGAACTGATTATTACGGCTGATACTATCGTAGTTCTTGGAGACAAGGTATTGGGCAAGCCCCACTCCCTTGACGGTGCTAAGGAAATGTTATCAATGCTTAGTGGCATGACACACCATGTTGTTACTGGCGTGTGTCTTACCACCAAGCAGAAACAAAAAAGTTTCTCCGTAATCACCGATGTTACATTCAAGACCCTCACGCAAGAGGAAATCAACTATTATGTTGACAAGTTCCAGCCCCTCGACAAGGCAGGAGCATACGGCATCCAGGAATGGATAGGCTATATCGGCGTAACCTCCATCCACGGCAGCTACTTCAACGTAATGGGCTTCCCTGTGCAGCGCATCTACCAAGAACTCCAGTCCTTCTAAGGTTTCATGCTCTAAGCGATCTTAAATTTGGCATATTCATCCTCAAGAATTATATACTCGGCTTTTGCCGCATCGAACTCTTCACTCTTCATTCTTCACTCTTAACTCTTCACTTTTAACTTGCGAAGCATTAGTTCTCAATTCTCAATTGTCAATTCTCAATTTGAGAGGCAACAGCCCCCTCAAGCGATATGTGCTGTTGCCTCTCACGGTGCTATCGGTATCATCCGCGTTTCTGGTTCTGATGCAATCTCAATTGCTGACCGCATATTCACGCCAATGCAGGGTGGAGCATTGTCAGAGCGCATGGCATACACCATAACCTACGGCAAGATTTGTGCGTCAAATGGCGACATAATTGATGAGGTATTGGTGAGCCTGTTCCGTGCTCCGCACTCCTATACAGGCGAAGATTCGGTTGAAATCAGTTGTCACGGTTCGTCCTATATCCTGCGCAAAGTAATGCAATTGCTGATTGAAAATGGTTGCCGACAGGCTGGTCCAGGTGAGTTCACCATGCGTGCATTCACCAATGGCAAAATGGACTTAACGCAAGCGGAGGCAGTGGCAGACCTTATTGCGTCTTCTACAGAAGCAGCGCACAAGACAGCCATAAACCAAATGCGTGGCGGTTTCAGCAAGGAACTCGCTATATTGCGAGACAAACTCCTGCACCTGACATCCCTACTGGAACTAGAACTTGATTTCAGTGACCATGAAGAACTGGAATTTGCCGACCGTACCGAGTTAAAAGCCATAACCACACAAATCGAAAATCTTGTAAGCAAACTTGTCAATTCGTTTGCCATCGGCAACGTAATAAAGAATGGTGTTCCCGTGATTATTATTGGTGATACAAATGCAGGCAAGTCAACCCTCCTCAACGCCCTTCTCAATGAAGATCGTGCAATCGTCAGTGACATCCACGGCACTACTCGTGATGCAATTGAGGAAACAATGTACTTGAACGGCATCACCTACCGTTTCATCGACACGGCAGGCATCCGTTCCACAACAGATAAAATCGAGAACCTTGGTATAGAGCGCACATTCCAGAAACTTGATCAGGCAAAGATTGTCCTTTGGGTAATCGACGCAACTGACAAGTCCAAAGACATTGCCGCAACAGCAAATCTTATCCTCCCCCATTGTACCGATAAAAAACTAATACTTGTTTACAACAAAATGGACCTGCTCCATGCGGATGTACAATCAAGTATGCCTAGTCTCCCTGCCCTGCCCGCTTCGACCCAAGCAATCTACATTTCGGCAAAGAACAGCGAACATATAGACGAGTTGAAAGCCCTTATCTCTTCAGACATCGATTATTCCGCCCTAGCCTCCAACGAAGTAATAGTTACCAACATCCGCCATTACGAAGCCTTAAGCAAAGCATTAGACGCAATACACCGCATACAGCAAGGTCTATCCGACATGACCCCAACTGACTTAATCAGTCTTGACCTCCACGAATGTATCGATTATCTCTCTGAAATAATCGGCGGAAACATAAAATCAACCGACGTTTTGGAAAACATCTTCAAGCATTTCTGCATCGGGAAATAAGAAAAATTTGCCAATCCGTATGCGATTATCATCAAAAAATGATTATCTTTGCAGATAGATTGGCAATTATACGAATGAATAAAGGAATATCAATAGCAGAATGGGTGGAACATCGTAAGTTTCGAGGTTTCTACACTTTTTCTTTGGACGAAGTGAAAGGAGATTTTTCTTCTTTTACTCCGAGATACATTGCCACAGCATTAAATCGTTTGGTAATGCAAAAGATAATTATATCTCCCACAAAAGGTTTTTATGTCATAATTCCGACTGAATATGCTCTTAATGGAGTTGTCGATCCTATATTTTATATTGACCAAATGATGGAGTTCCTGAAACGAAAATATTACATAGGATTACTTAATGCAGCTGAATTTTATGGAGCAGCCCATCAACGCCCACAAACCTTTACAATAATCAATACCTATCCAGAAATAAGAAGCGGAGAACGTTCAAATATCCGTTTTGTATTTATCTGTCGTAAAGACATTGATGACAAATTCATTGTTCAGCATAAAAGTCGCTTAGGAACTGTAAACGTATCGTCTGCCGAACTCACAGCCATTGATCTTGTAGCAAATGAAGATAAAGTAGGGGGACTGAACCGTGTTTGTTCCGTGTTATATGACCTTGTCGATTCCATTGATT
>JAJQAR010000129.1 GCA_021203705.1 Prevotella sp.
GTATAAACACGTATTCCCATACTCTTTGCGATATTGGCTGCCGTCAACGGAGAGATGTCGCCACGGTTATTAACACCATCGGTCAACAAAATCACCACCTTGCTTTTTGCCTTACTCTCTCGCAAACGGCTTACAGCATTCACAATTCCCATTCCTATCGCCGTTCCATCCTCGATAAGTCCTTTTGCGGCTATGTCAGTACGGACATTCTGCAGGAGGTTAATCAATGATGTATGATCGGTTGTCATAGGGCATTGCGTGAACGCCTCACCAGCGAATATCGTCAAACCGATATTATCATCGGCACGGTCGGAAATAAACTGCGATGCAACAGCCTTCGCCGCCTCAATACGGTTAGGCTTTAAATCCTCCGCCAACATACTGGTGGAGACATCCATGGCAATCATTATGTCAATGCCCTCCACAGTGCGACTGCCCCAACTATTGTGTGTCTGAGGGCGTGCCATAATGATAACTACAAGCACAAAAGTAACAATACGCAAGAGCAACGGCAAGCCCAAAAGACGGACACGCAGACTCTTCGGCGCATAGCGGTATGCGAAAGTGTCGCTCATCCGCATCGTAGGCTCACTTTTCTTTCTGTAAAGCAGATACCAAATCAAGTAAGGTATCAGCAACAACAGCAACAGAAAATATTCTTTATTGGCAAATTCCATAATTTAAGTTTCTTTAAAACAGCAGACAAACTTGATATACGGTTAATACCAACAATGCGATGCTTATTATTATAAACGCTATTATGCACCCCTTCAATACCGTGCGGGAACGCATATTGCGCTTGTCATCTTCCGTCAACTTCGGTTCTACCCTCTCCACGGTAGGCTGATTTTCCTGTTTCGTGGTGTTGATAAATTCTATCGCACTCACCAGATTGGCATCGTTCTCGTTGATGAGGGTTGAGTATTTGGCGAATTTCACGAGGTCGGCAGTAACGAACAGTTCCTTCAACTCATCAATCATCTTCTGGTCACCATCCTCACGAAGACGGGCTATGATTTCCGAACTTGTCATCTCCATAGCATTGAAACCGAATCTCTCATATATATATTTGCGCACCACATCGGTGAGGAGGGTGTAATATGTCTTCTGGTCGTCCGAAACCGACATTTTCTCCTCCTTGATACGCTCTATCTCCTTCAACGCTTTCTGGTGTGGGAGTACCTTCTTTATAATACGTACACGAGCTATTACTGGTTTGTTGTCTTTCAGACGAGTCCACAGGTAATAGATAAGCACGTTGAGCAACACGAAAATCAGACTAAGCCAAAAAGCCGGTTTCCACTCGCTCCACAGGAACGGATTGTCCTGCACATCTTTTGGTGGATAAAACTTCTCCGGATGCAAGGTGTCAACAGGCACGGTGAGCACTTTCAGCGCAAGACTTTTTGTCTGGTATTTCTTGCCGTCAACCTGAACGGTCATTGGCGGGAGATAATACAGGTTCTCGTCGAACGATGTCAACGTGTATTTCTTGGAGATTTTCACAAGTCCGTTGTCCTGCTTTGTGGTATCGGCACTCAATGTCTCCACCACCTCAACACCCTGTGTAATTTGCTGCTGCGGTTTATAAGAAGGCATTTTCACCTTTGCGCCTTTCTTCGCCGTAACACTCAAAGTGAGGTCTGTCTGCTCACCTATTAGTATTTGTATCGAGTCGATTTTTGACTCAACAAATACTTGTGCTGACATCATCAGCGCACAGAAGGCAAAAGATATAATTACAAAAACTCGTCTCATTTTTAATGAATTAAGAAATCAGTTACGCAAGGCGAAAAGCTGCAATAATGATTTCACATAATCCTGATTAGTAGCGATAGAGATACTGTCCACATTACTTTTATTGAATGTCTCTTTCAATATTTGCTGACGGTTTCTCCAATATGCGTTATGAGCATTTCTCAATCGCCTGTCACTCGTGTCAATAACCATCTCATGGCCCGTTTCAGCATCTAAAACCTTGAGCAGTCCGACGTTTGGCATAATCTCCGCACGTGGATCATACACTTGAACGGCAACGACATCATGCTTGCGGTTGCATATTGTCAGGGCATCCTCAAAAGAGTTCTGCGTGTAGAAATCACTCATCAAAAACGCTGTACACCTGCGTTTCAACGCACTTGTGAGAAACTCGACAGCCATCTTCACATCGGTCTTCTTACTATCCGGTTGGAAGTCAAGCATCTCACGGATTATGAAGAGAATGTGCTTACGGCCTTTCTTAGGCGGAATGTATTTCTCAATCTTGTCAGAAAAGAACACGACACCTATCTTATCGTTGTTCTGGATGGCACTGAAAGCGATTGTCGCCGCTATCTCTGTAACAATGTCACGTTTCATGGCAGTCTGTGTACCGAAATCGAGAGAGCCGCTGACATCTATCATCAGCATCACGGTAAGCTCACGCTCCTCCTCGAACACCTTTACGTAAGGACGGTGAAAACGAGCAGACACATTCCAGTCAATGTCGCGGATATCATCGCCGTACTGATATTCACGCACCTCGCTGAACGCCATACCCCTACCCTTAAAAGCTGAATGGTATTGACCGGCAAAGATATTGCTGCTCAATCCACGCGCCTTTATCTCTATTTTCCTGACTTTCTTAAGAATTTCCTGGGTATCCATCAAGGAACCTCCACCTTATTTATAATATCACTGACAATCTCCTCACTCGTCACGTTTGTTGCCTCCGCCTCGTAAGAGAGTCCTATTCTATGACGTAGCACATCGTGAGCAATGGCACGCACGTCTTCTGGAATCACGTATCCACGTCTCTTTATAAATGCGTATGCACGTGATGCCTTCGCAAGATTTATGCTGGCACGAGGGCTGCCTCCGAATGTTATCAAGTCTTTCAACTTTGCCAATCCGTATTTTTCAGGATAGCGAGTGGCGAAAACGATGTCTGCGATATACTGTTCTATCTTCTCATCGATATACACCTGTCTTACCACCTCACGGGCATTGATGATATCAGCGGAAGCCACAACAGGCTTCACCTCTGGCAGAGAGCCTGCAAGGTTCTCACGGATAATCAGTTTCTCCTCCTCAATAGTAGGATAGTTGATTACCACCTTCAGCATGAAACGGTCAACCTGTGCTTCTGGGAGTGGATAAGTGCCCTCTTGCTCTATCGGATTCTGCGTTGCCATTACGAGGAAGGGCTTCGGTAAACTGAACGTACTACTTCCAATCGTTACCTGCTGTTCCTGCATAGCCTCAAGCAATGCACTCTGGACCTTTGCCGGGGCACGGTTGATTTCATCCGCCAACACGAAATTAGCGAAGATAGGACCTTTCTTCACCTGGAACTTCTCGTCTTTCTGCGAATAAATCATCGTACCGATAACATCGGCAGGCAACAAGTCAGGAGTAAACTGGATTCTGCTGTACTCTGAATCGATAAGTTGTGAGAGGGTCTTGATGGCAAGGGTCTTTGCCAAGCCTGGAACACCTTCCAAGAGGATATGTCCATCACTGAGCAAACCAATGAGAAGTGTCTCCACCAAATGCTTCTGCCCTACAATCACGCGATTCATTCCCATCGTGAGGTCTGTCACGAAAGAACTCTTCTGTTCTATCAAGATATTCAGCTCGCGGATATCAATAGATTCTGCCATATTTTCTTATTTTTAATTTGTTTTGCGCACAAAAGTAATATATTTACCCTTTTATGTAATAAACTTTCGGACTAAATAATATTAAAAAACGCTTTTGAAACCTATTATTTAACGTGATTTCAATGGAAATCTGAAATATTAAGTAAATAATTAATAAGCGAGGCAACACTTTCTATGCAAAAAAATGAAAAACAAATCTTGAAAAGATGAATGAAAGTTGTTATGGAGAGGAAAAAGTTGTTTTTTTCAAGAATTGTATGTACTTTTGTAAAGTCAGATGGTATTGTCGGACTGAATTAACTTGTATTATTGCTATATAATGGGCTATATGTCAATGAAATATAGAGGAAATGGATGGCACTGGCAGAGTTTGTCTATGATGAAAAGATTACTTTTCTTCATTATGATGTGTTTTTTGCCTTACACTATGTATGCGCAAGACAATAAGACGGTTGCTGCAGACAGCATAAAGACAGAGGATATACAACAGGAAATGATAAACACGGTCTCAGCACCCACAACACCAGTGCCTGTGGACATGGATGTGTATAAGAGAAATGGCAACACATTAAATGAGGAGATTGACAACAATATAGACGGTGGCATTGATTATACGCTTCAAGACTCACTGCATCTCCCTAACCTCAACCGCTACGGACAAACGGTAATAGGAATGTATCCGATGAATTGGGACGGATGGTACGACTGGGAATTACACAAGGGACTGAACGTGAATATCGGAGTCTCTGCTTTCGCATCATTCGGGAAAAGTCCGTGGCGAGGCACTGGTTTCGGACAGAGTATCAGTATGATGTATGCCGAACCTATTACCGACAAACTGTCAATAGCTGTTGGAGGGTATCTTGATAATCTATATTGGTCGCATGATTCTTATCGTGATGCTGGGATAAACGCCGTTATAGGATATAAATTTGACGAGCATTGGGAGGGATATATATATGGACAAAAGTCATTGGTAAACAGCAGAATGCCAATGCCTTTCTATGACATCAGCAATATCGGTGACCGCATAGGAGCAGCCATAAAATATAATTTTAATCCAAGTTTCAGTATTCAAATATCCGTTGAAAATTCCACAAGATGAAAACAGAAGGTTACAAGACAAAGGAATTTGGTGTACCCGTTAAGAGGTATTGCCAGACTATGGAGTTGAAAGATGATGCGGAACTAATCCGCCGTTACCGTGAAGCCCATGATAAGGAGCATTTCTGGGATGAGATAAAGGAGGGCATTAAGTCGGTCGGCATCCTCGAAATGGAGATTTACATTCTTGGCAACAGAGTGTTCATGATTGTGGAAGCACCGCTTGACTTCGACTGGGACAGTGCTATGGCTCGTCTTGCCACGCTGCCTCGTCAGCAGGAATGGGAAAATTATGTGGCGAATTTTCAAAACTGCGCCGCCAATGCCACATCAGATGAAAAGTGGAAGATGATGGAACGGATGTTCTATCTTTACGAATAATGCTGTTTTGTTCTGGCTCATTGGCTGTATGTTTTTCAGCTTATAGTCCGTTTGTTCCTTTAATTAACATAATGGTTTGAAACCTTTTGTTGTTAAAGGGATTTTCCTTAAATTTGCAGTGCTACTTAAATCTGAAAATATACATGAAAAAATTATTATTGTCAGCTCTTTTTCTGCTGCTCTGTTGTAGTGCACCGCTTATGGCAGGAGATATCTATGTGTCAACAACAGGCGATGACAGTGCGAACGGCACTGCCGATGCACCGTTGCAGTCTTTTGAATGTGCCTTGAAACAGGCGAGGGAATGGCGCAGGCTTGACATGAAAGAGGCTGAAAACGGCATTAACATAATCATCGAGGGTGGCGTTTATCGTCTTATAAAACCGTTGTTTATACGTCCAGAGGATAGCGGTACGGCAATGTCTCCTACCGTAATCCGTGGCAAGGAGGGCGAGAATGTTGTTATCAGTGGCGGTGTTGAGATTAGTAGTTGGCACAAGGGAACAACTAATACGAGAGTACCAGAATCGCTTAGAGACAAGATTTGGGTTACGGATGCTCCGCCTATGGTCGGCAATCATATTCTCGAAACCCGTCAGTTGTGGGTGAACGGCATTAAAGCAATGCGTGCCTCACAGTTTAGCATGGATATCATGGAGCGCATGAAGGACTTCAATACGTCAGACAACAGTATCACTATTCCTACACCGAAGCATGATTTGAGCCTTGCTGGGCAGTTGGAGATGCTCGTTCATCAGCGTTGGGCAATAGCAATTTTGCGTGTGCGTGAGATGAAAGATTTAAGAGACGGTTATACAAAAGTGTGGTTTCATGAACCTGAAAGCAGTATTGAGTTCGCACACCCATGGCCGCAGCCAGTAATTGACGGAGAGCGTGGCAACTCTGCTTTCTGTCTCGGCAACGCTCTCGAACTTGTTGACGAGCCAGGGGAATGGTATCAAGATTACCCTTCAGGACTGATTTATTATTATCCCCATGAAAATGAGGACATGAATACAGCACAGGTTGTCGCTCCGGCACTTGAAACTCTCGTTGAGTTTGGTGGTACACGTGAGCGGGGTGTTAATTATGTGTCATTCGAGAATATCTCTTTTGAACATTCGTCATGGTTGCGCCCTTCGCATGAGGGCAACGTAACCCTTCAAGGCGGTTTCCGCTTTATCGATGGCTACAAGTTGCAGATACCAGGACTGTTCCATAAAGCGGAACTTGAGAATCAGGCGTGGATAGCACGCCCAGAGGCGGCTCTCACCGCACAGTTTGGCACTAACATCAGTTTTAAGAATTGTAATTTCAGCCATATTGGTGCTACGGCTCTCGACCTTAGTTATGCTGTCAACAATTCGCAGATAACGAGTTGTACCATGGAGGATATAGGCGGTACGGCAATTCTTGTAGGCTGGTTCGGTGAACAGGGCTTTGAGACACATATCCCATATACCCCAACAATAGAGGATGACCTCTGCCATGACATCACAATCAGTGATAATACAATAACCGATGCAGCCAACGAGGACTGGGGCTGCGTCGCCATCGGTGCCGGTTATGTACGTGACATATCAATAGTACAAAACACGGTTTCCAACGTCAGTTATTCGGGTATCTGTGTCGGTTGGGGTTGGACACCGCTCGAAAGTGGTATGCGCAACAACCGTATAATGGGAAACACTGTAACCGATTATGCAAAGCGCATGTACGACGCAGGTGGAATATACACCTTATCTAATCAGCCAAATTCTGTGATATCGGGCAACACAATCAGTCTGCCCTACCCAGCTCCATACGCCACCAACAACCGCGCCTTCTGTATATATTTCGATGAGGCTACTGACGGTTTTACTGTGGAGAACAACGGCTGTTCCATTGATATGTTCGGGTACAACAAACCTGGTCCTAATATGGTTATAAAGGAGTAAACTATGAAACCGACAAACTATCATCTGTTTGACTTTCTCGACTTTGATGTTGACCTTCAACGTAATGAATCATTATGGAAGGCATGCAAGCCTACGGCTATTTATGAGAGAAATGGTGATATTTATATAAATGTCCCATTCCAAAAGCAGGTGCTTGCCAACGATATGGCGGCAGACGAGAATGTGCCGAGAGAGGAATATACGTTGATTATCCGTCAGTATGAGCCGAAAATATTGCGCCTTTTCATCGGTTTCGGTGAGGAGGAGATCACAGATAGTTCGGTGATGCTTCAATATAGCGGACGTGTCAAAAAAATGCCGTTGAAGGTTGATTATATCAATGAACAATGGATAATAACTGATATTGACGGTATTACGAGGGCTGTGATAAATGTGAGCGAACCAGTACTTGACCGTTGGAGTTCGTTACAACCTGACCCGCAGGAGACGCTTGACATCCGTCTATTTCCTGATGGCAAGCGTGAAATACGCCTTGCCGCATACGACCATTTCTCGCCTCCGAGATATGATGCTCTGCCGATAGCGTTCTGCAAACTTGACAGTAAGAAAGACAGGGCTACCGTTTCCTTTGAATGTAAGCCTGACGAGTGTTTTGCTGGTACCGGTGAGCGGTTTGCCAAAATGGATTTAAGTGGACAGACGTTATTCCTCAAAAATCAGGATGGTCAAGGAGTGAACAACCGCAGGACATATAAGAACATCCCTTTTTATGTGTCAAGCAGGATGTATGGGGCGTTTTATCATACTTGCGCCCACTCAAAACTGTCGCTTGCCGGTATGTCAACACGCTCTGTGCAGTTCATGGCTGATCAGGCTTTGCTCGATGTGTTCTTAATCGGTGGGGATTCTATTGAGGAGATAATTCATGGCTACCGTGACCTGACGGGTTATCCGTCGTTGCCTCCTTTGTGGAGCTTCGGCATTTGGATGAGTCGCATGACGTATTTCAGTGCAGATGAGGTGAATGGCATTTGCGACAGGTTGCGCAAGGAGCACTATCCTTGTGATGTAATTCACCTTGACACTGGTTGGTTCAAGACAGACTGGTTGTGCGAGTGGAAATTCAACGAGGTTCGTTTCCCTGACCCGGAGGGTTTTATACATGGATTGAAAGAAAAAGGTTTCAGGGTAAGTCTCTGGCAACTGCCCTACGTTGCTGAGGATGCTGAACAGATTGATGAGGCTCGTGGGAATCATTATATATGTACGCTGACAAAACAACAGGCGAGTGAGGGCTCTAATTTCTCCGCTCTTGATTATGCAGGAACAATCGACTTCACTGACCCGAAAGCAACGGAGTGGTACAAGGGCCTGCTCCGCAACTTGCTGAAAATGGGCGTGGCGGTGATTAAAACAGACTTTGGTGAAAATATTCACATGGATGCTGTCTATAAGAACATGACACCAGAATTGCTGAACAATATCTATGCTGTGCTTTATCAGAAAGCGGCTTACGAGGTTACTAAGGAGGTAACAGGTGAGGGCATTATCTGGGCGAGGGCGGCATGGGCTGGTTGTCAACGTTATCCTCTCCATTGGGGTGGCGACTCATGCAGTTCGTGGGACGGCATGGCAGGTTCGCTCAAGGGCGGTCTACATTTCGGACTGTCTGGCTTCGCTTTTTGGAGTCATGATGTGCCAGGTTTTCATACCTTGCCTAATTTCATGAACTCGATAGTACGTGATGATGTGTATGTACGCTGGACACAGTTTGGTGTTTTCTCATCACATATCCGCTATCACGGCACCAACAAGCGTGAGCCGTGGCACTATCCAAATATTGCTCATATAGTGAAACGCTGGTGGAAACTGCGCTATAAACTGATACCTTATATTCTGAGGGAGAGTGAGAAAGCGATAAGCGGTGGGGGAACAATTGTTCAAGCTCTCATTTTCCACCATCCTGATGACCGCTTTTGCTGGCATATCGATGATGAGTATTATTTCGGTGATGACTTCCTCGTCGCTCCTGTGATGAACAGTGAGAACCGCCGTGATGTATATCTACCAGAAGGCAACTGGGTGGACTTTTTCTCTGGTGAGCGGATTGATGGCAATCAGTGGCTCAAAGACCTTGAAGTGCCGCTCGAACTGATGCCTGTCTATGTGCGTGAGGGTGCGGAAATTCCTGTTTATTTGGATGATGTCAACTGCACTGACGAGATGGATTTGAACAAAACAACGATAATAAAGGTTGACGATACTTTTAAAGGTATGGAACTGTGATAATCGGTGATAAATTCAGGGAAATGAACACTTGGAAACAAAATCTTGAGGAGACCAAAAAGCGGTATATCGATTGGTGGAACCACAAGGGGATAATCTTGAATATGTGGGAACACTTTCAGCAAGGGGTGACGCCCCATGCCGACGTGCCGTTGCCGCCCGCACCGAAGAGTCTTGACCAGAAATGGTTTGACCCTGAGTGGCGTGCGGAATACCTCGACTGGTATGTTGCCCACAGTTGTCTGAAAGCTGACATCCTGCCAGTTGCGAATACGCAGTTGGGGCCCGGCTCTCTTGCCGCTATTCTCGGTGGTGTTTTTGAGGGTGGTGTGGACACTATATGGATACATCCCAACCCTGACTATACTGATGATATACAGTTTGATCCAGAACATCCTAACTGGCTGCTGCACAAGGCTCTACTCCGTGCGTGTAAGGAAAAAGCGAATGGACATTATTATGTGGGGATGCCCGACCTTATGGAGGGTTTGGATGTGCTTGCTGCTATTAAGGGAACTGACAAGGTGCTGCTTGATACTGTCATGCAACCTGATGTTCTGGAGCGACAGATGCAGCAGATAAATAACATCTATTTCAAGGTGTTCGATGAACTCTATGATATCATCCGTGAGGGTGATGAGATGGCGTTCTGCTATTTCTCTGTTTGGGCACCAGGCAAGATGAGTAAGTTGCAAAGCGATATCTCTACAATGATAAGTGTTGAGGACTACCGTCGTTTCGTACAGCCGTTTATCCATGAGCAGTGTAAAAAAATAGATTATACCTTATATCATCTTGACGGTGTAGGAGCGTTACGACATCTGCCGGCTTTGCTTGAGATTGAGGAGTTGAATGCTATCCAGTGGACACCTGGCGTAGGCGAGCCACAGGGTGGTTCGCCAAAGTGGTATGACTTATATAGGAAGATATTAGACGGTGGCAAGAGTGTTATGGCTTGTTGGGTAACTCTCGAAGAACTGAAACCTTTGCTCGACAATATAGGTGGTGACGGTGTGCACCTTGAAATGGACTTCCACAATGAGGATGAGGTGGAGAAAGCCATGAGGATTGTTGAGGAATACCAAAGTAAGTCATCTGTCAACAAGGATGATAAAAACGATTTAATTAGGTTAAAAGGTGATATTTTCCACCCTTCGCTTTCCTCAATCTCAAAAGAGAAAATCCTTATTCTTGACGGTGCGATGGGTACGATGATTCAGAGTTATAGCTTGACGGAAAATGATTTCCGTGGCGAGCGTTTTGTAGAACATCCCAATAACCTGAAAGGTTTTAATGATATACTTTGTCTTACTCGTCCTGACGTGGTACAGGGCATTCACAGGAAGTACCTTGAGGCTGGTGCAGACATCATTGAGACGAACACTTTCAACTCCCAACGCATTTCCATGGCGGATTACGGCGTGGAGTCGCTTTGCCATGAGATAAACATCGAGGCGTGCAGATTGGCACATGAGGTTGCTGATGAATACACTGCCAAAAATCCTGATAAGCCACGCTATGTTGTCGGGGCTGTTGGACCGACAGCCAAAACGTGTTCTATCATCGATGAAAAGGCGCAAAATGAGGGAAAACCATTCAGTTATAAACTGCTTTCTTCTGCTTACGAGGAACAGATAGGGGCGTTACTCGAAGGTGGCGTGGATGCTATCCTGATAGAGACGATTTTCGACACACTCAACGCAAAGGCTGCTATTGAGGCAGCTCGTTCAACAATGAAGCGAATGTACCGCAATGTTCCGCTCATGCTCAGTTTCACTATCGCCACTGCCGAAGGATATAATATGCTGGGGCAGTCGATTATTGATTTTATAGCTTCCATAAGCGGCAGGGACATCCTTTCAGTAGGTATAAACTGCTGTTCTGATGTGAATATGGTAACGCCATTCATCGAAAAATTGGGTGCTGCAACACCTTATTATATTAGTATTTATCCTAATGCCGGTCTCCCTGACGCAACGGGGCATTACAGTCATACACCAGAGATGTTGCGCAAAGATCTTTGGCATCTCACAGAAAGGCATTTGCTAAATATTATCGGTGGTTGCTGCGGTACAACAGACGAACATATACATAAACTCGCTGAGATGGTGGAGCCAATTGAGGGCTTGCGACTTTCTCCTCATATTCCGCAACAATTTGATGTACCCTTTTCGGAAAAAATCAGTATATCACAAAAGGTTGATAATCAAAATGTTACCTTAAAGAATACTGACAAAACAGAGAAAGGTGACAGCATCTTGTTTAATGCCATCATAGACGGTGATTCTGAAAAAGCCGTAGAAGGCACAAGAAAGGCTATTGAGGATGGTATAGCTCCGCAGGACATTATCAACTTACAAATGATTAGTGCCATGGTGGAAATCGGTCAACGCTTTGAGGACGGTAAGGCATTCGTTCCGCAGTTGCTCATGGCTGGTAGAGCTATGAAAACCAGTCTGGAACTGCTGAAACCGCTATTGGCAGGTGATACGTCAACCACTATCGGTAGGGTGGTAATCGGTACAGTGAAGGGTGATTTGCACGATATCGGAAAGAACCTTGTGGCTTCGATGTTGGAGGGTTGCGGTTTTGATGTGGTGAATGTCGGTATTGATGTCTCCTGCGATAAGTTTGTTGAGGCAGTCAAACAGAATAATGCTGATATCCTGTGTCTTAGTGCGCTGCTTACTACCACAATGACATACATGAAAGATGTGATTGCAGCGTTGGAAAAGGCGGGAATACGTGACAAGGTGAAGGGGATGATTGGCGGTGCGCCCGTAACACAGGACTTTGCCGATGAGATAGGGGCAGACGGTTAC
>JAJQAR010000062.1 GCA_021203705.1 Prevotella sp.
TGCCATAATGGGTGCGAATGCCACCAACATCCAGCATACGACGTGAAACAACACCTGAAATACTTTTCTCTTGCTCATGCTCTTTTCCTAATTATTATCATTCGTATCTTATAGCCTCTATCGGGTCGAGTTGCGATGCCTTCTTTGCAGGATACCAGCCGAAGAATACTCCTGTTGCGGTACATACAAAGAAACTAAGCAGCACGCTCCATGGCTGTATCAATACTGGCCATTTAGCGAATATGTTAACGGCGTAGGTAGCCCCAAAACCGAGGAAAACACCTATAATACCACCAGTAACACTAAGCAGGATTGACTCGATAAGGAACTGACTAAGGATGTCTATGCCCCTTGCGCCGACACTCATACGCAAACCGATCTCACGTGTTCGTTCCGTTACACTGACATACATGATGTTCATAATTCCGATACCACCGACAACCAAAGATATACCTGCGATACATGCCAAAAGGATTGTCATAAGGTCGGTAGTGGAATTCAGCATCGTGGCAAGTTCTTCCTGTGAACGGATGTTGAAATCATCCTCATCACCTTCATCCTCATCTGTCGCCTCCTTGAGCTTATGCTGTGTACGCAATATTTCCGTAATCTCGTCAACAGCAATATCTGTAAGATCCTCTGTCAGTGCGGAGCATGATATACTCTGAACGTAAGTAATAGCGAGGATACGCTTCATAACGGCTGAATACGGTGCCAAAACGATATCATCCTGGTCCTGCCCCATTGAGTTGTAACCCTTGCTTTTCAACACTCCTGTGATACGGAACGGTATCGTGTTGAACCTTATCACCTTGCCCACCGGGTCTGACCCGTCAGGGAACAGGTTGTCAACCACCGTCTTTCCCACTATGCACACCTTTGCACTTGACTTGATGTCATCTTCATTGAACATCTCGCCGTCCTCAACTTCCAACATACGGATTTTTAAGTAATCCTCGTTAACACCATATATCGTTGATGGGGTATTGTTGTTGCCATAGATAAACTGACCGGAACTGTTTACAACAGGACTAATAGCGGTAATGTATTTACACTGGTCTTTCAACGCCTCATAATCCACGAGTTTCAACGTCTCCATGGATGACGCATCCTGGCGCACACCACCTCGCATATCCTGACCTGGCATTATCATTATCATGTTGGAACCCATTTCGGAAATCTGCTGACGAATACTCTGCTTACTTCCCTGCCCGATTGCCAACATCGTGATTACAGATGCCACACCGATTATTATACCAAGCATCGTAAGGAACGACCGCAACTTGTTGGCTGCTATCGCACGCACCGCTATTTTAAAAAGATTTACTATACTCATGCTTCGCTTTGCTCCGCAAGTTAAAAGTTAATAGTTAAAAGTTAATAGTTACACCACTGCGTGAAATTTCTCACGTTCAGCAGACTTTAAGCAAACTTAATCGTATCTTTCATTATCGTTAAGTTGGCATTCTTAATTCTCATCACTCATCCTCTGCCGGTGGCAGCTCGGAAAGTGCTTTCTCGGCTGAAAGGATATTGTTGTTGTAGGTATCATCACGGATTGAGCCGTCACGTAATACGATATTTCTACTGGAATACAGGGCAATATCCGGGTTGTGGGTAACGAAAATTATCGTTCTTCCTTCGGCATGAAGTCTCTGGAAAAGAACAAGAATTTCAAATGATGTTCGGGTATCGAGGTTTCCCGTCGCCTCATCAGCAAGTACCACGGCAGGATTATTCACCAATGCTCGTGCGATAGCCACACGTTGCATCTGACCACCGGACATCTGGTTCGACTTATGGTAGAGTCTGTCTCCTAAGCCCACTGCCTTCAAAGCAGTTATAGCTCGCTCACGGCGTTCCTTCGCACCGACACTGGAATTATACATCAATGGCAGTTCCACGTTCTCCACACTCGTTGTCTTGGCAAGCAGGTTGTAGTTCTGGAACACGAAACCTATCTTGCGGTTACGCAGAATCGCCCTGTCTGCCTTTTTCATCTTGCGCACGGAATATCCGTCAAGATAATACTCGCCACTCGTAGGAGTGTCGAGGCAGCCCAACTGGTTCAGCAACGTTGACTTGCCAGAGCCCGACTTTCCCATTATGGTAACGAACTCGCCCTCATATATCTTGAACGACACACCACGAAGGGCATGCACTGTCTCGTCACCAACAACGAAATCACGGCGCACATTATCCAATTCAATAACAACCTTGCCTTTATTGTCTTTCTGTTCTGCCATCTTATGATTTCTTATTTTTCTTGTTCTGTCCTGGTCCCTTCGGCGCAAACGGACTGGTCTCCTGTTGTGAGCTGTCATCCTCAGAAGCATCCGACGATGACGAATCCTCATCCACTTTTATCTCAGTAACGACTTTCGTACCCTTTGCTATACCGCTCAGTATCTCAGTATTGATACCGTCTGTGATACCTATTGTAACAGCATGTGCCTCAAATACGTTGTTGCTGAATGTCCACACCTTCTTAGACCCGTTGCAGTCCTTTATCTTCGCTTTCTTTATAAGCTCCTGTGTAGGGGTGAAACGCAACGCCTTATTCGGCACGCTAAGCACGTTCTGTTCCTCATGGGTGTAAATCGTAACGTTTGCCGTAAGGCCTGGTTTCAGTTTCAGGTCTTGGTTAGGCGCACTAATTACAACCTCGTATGTAACGACATTGTTGGTTGTCGTCGCCTCCTGTCTTACCTGTGTTACAGTGCCGCTAAACTTGTCATCCGGAAATGCGTCAACTGTGAACGTCACCCTATTGCCTTCCTTGACATCTCCTATATCTGCCTCATCGACATCGGCGATTACCTGCATATCGGTCAAATCCTGTGCGATGGTGAACAAGGTAGGTGTCTCGAAACTTGCGGCAACGGTCTGGCCTTCCTCAACTTCCTTCGACAGCACCACTCCATCAATCGGGGATGTGATTATAGCGTAACCGAGGTTTGTCTGGGCTTTCTGCACGCTCTCCTCCTGCTGCTTCACGGCATCCTGTGCCTGACTGTATGAGAGCTGAGCAAGTTCAAAGTCATCAGCACTGACAAGTCCCTTCTCATACAATGTCTTGTAACGTTTGTAATTTGCCGTCTGGTACTTCAACTGGCTCGTCGCATCATTTAGGCTCGCCTTGGCAATATTCAACTCACTGATAAGGTTTGTCTTGTCAAGCTCCGCTATAAGTTGCCCTTTCTTAACAATACTGTTGTAGTCAACATACAACTTAGCCACCGTACCTGACACCTGAGTACCGACATCAACAGATGTTACAGGCTCGATAGTACCTGTTGCCGTTACACTGTTGGAAATGGTTGTCTCCGTAACCTCTGCCGTATCGTAGGATATTTCCATGTTCTTCTTGCCACAGAATATCAGGCATAATACGACAACAATGACAACAACAACTACCAGAATGGTAATAATCTTCTTCTTGTTTTTCATATTTGTATTTATATTATATTCATTTCATTTCCTTTGTAGAACTCAAGCAACTGCATGTAAAGTATTGTCATGTACTTGCTTTCCAAACGGCTCTGCTGGGCATTTAGCAACGCTGATTTGCCAGTAGTCAGTTCCACGATATTCTTCAAGCCCAAACGGAACTGCTCGCAAAGCAGATCATAACTGTCGGATGCGCTCATCACACTTACCTGGGCTGATTTAAACCTCTCCTGATTTGTTGTGGCGTTAATCCAAAAGCCCTCTATTGTAAGCGCAAGACTACTTTGTGCATCGGCAGCATTGAGTTTCGCCTGTTCAAGTTCGATTTTTGCTTTGTTGACTGATGTTTTTGTGGAACGGTTATCAAAAATCGGTATACTCAATGTTGCGCCCAATGACCCGCTCAAGTTCTTCTTCATCTGATTAGCCCAACTATATCCCATGCCTGTCATGGTATTCGTACCTACACCACCAGTAAGACCGATCGTAGGACCATACCCTGATTTTGCTATACTTAAATCAAGACTGCTGCTCTCAATGTTCAGCATGGCGTTCTTTATCTCAGGACGGTTGTCCAACGCCGGCTCTATAACGCTCTCCACCGAAGGTATAGCCGACAATGCCTGTTCATCGGATGCCGCCGGCAATGCAATATCGAAATAA
>JAJQAR010000072.1 GCA_021203705.1 Prevotella sp.
ACCGTATCGTCTGTTGCCAAATCCTCAGTAAAGGAAACCGCTAAATCGACGGTTACTTCTTCCACCGTTAATACCGGTAAAACTGCTGTAGATAAGGTTCTGAAAAACACAGCTTCTAAAACTGTTTCTTCTGTAAAATCGACTGTGTCTTTTGAGTCGGTTATGAAGGAAAATCAGACTTTATTGAATAGTTTGTATGACGACATTCTTAAAGGTCTTTGAGAGGAGGAGTGATTATGGAACATGCTTTGTATGACGAGATCTATCATCATGGTATTCTCGGCATGAAATGGGGGGTTCGAAGGTACCAGAATAAAGACGGCAGTCTTACTCCTCTCGGAAGGAAACGTTACTTGAATAAGGACAATACCCTTACCGAAAAAGGTAAAGAACGGCTTCAAAAGGACATTCAGAACAATAATTCCAAGAAAAAAGACAATCGAATTGTCATCGATCCAGATCATCCAGACGTGGATCGATGGGTTAACGAAGATCTGGAAAACACCAAGGAAGTTGTAGACGCCGCTAACCGAACTGTTCGAAGTACGTCTGATGCTATTGACGCCGTTGCTAAAGCTACAACAAAATCTAATCCCAGACTTGACTTGTCTGACATGACCGACAAAGAACTTCGGGATGCAATTAATCGAGAGCAGTTGGAATTGCAGTATAATAAACTGTTTAATGAAGACAATTCCGAAACGGTTAGTAAAGGTGCTAATTACGCTAAATCGGTTCTTGCGGTTGGCGGCAGTGTTCTTGCGGCAACCAGTTCTGCGTTAGCCATTGCCGTAGCTATTCAAAGATTGAGGCATAAGATTTGACGTGACATACTATACTCGCCCGAATAACGAGATCTATCATCATGGGATTAAAGGGCAGGCATGGGGCGTAAGAAATGGCCCGCCCTATCCTTTGTATAAAACCAACGGCCGGAATGCGGCTGAAAGAAAAGAAAACGGCTCCGGTTCTGGTGGATCGTCTTCTAGCACTAGTAAGAAAAATAAGAAATTGTCCGGTTCTTTAAGCGAGGACGACAAGGCTAAGTTGTTAGGTATTGGTGCGGCTGCTGCGGCAAGTATAGGCATTGCTGCCTGGCAGTCTCAGAGCGGCAAACGAGAAGTTAATAAAGTTATTAAGAAGAATCAGGAGAATGCTACTGGTGAGCCTTTAAAAAAACTAAGTGGCGGAAAAGAGTCTCTTGACCAAACGCTTAAGAACACAAATCCTCTTAAAGGAAACCAAAATTGTGTTCTTTGCAGTACAGCCGCCTATCTTAGACAGCAAGGCTATGATGTGACTGCTGGTTTATCCCAGGGGCAAGATGCAAAGTACTTTCTCTCTAAATGCTTTGACGGGGCCAGTGTAAAAGGTGAAACCCTTTATAGTAAAGTAGACCGCCAGAACAGCGATCCGCAACATGTTAAAGACACGATTAAGAGCACGTTCGGTAACAATGCCAGTGGTGTAATAACCGTTCAAGTTAAGTACGGAAGCGGACATGCCTTTAACTGGACCACAAAGAACGGAAAGACTTCGTTCTTTGACGCTCAAGGCAGCTATAACGACGATTACCTGACTAAGAATTGGTCTAGACTGTTTGATTCTAAACAGACGATGTCGTACTACAATCTTGACGGTTTGTCCGTTAATGCAGACAACGTAAGAGCATTGGTTGAAAGGAAGAAGTGAGGACGTGAGTAAGAATAAAGAAACCGGCTTAACCGATTACAGTACATTTAGTGAACTTCTCAGCGGTCCTCTGGCTGCCGTAAAAGAGGACAATGACTATTATTACGTTGTGCTCGAACCGGAAACTCCTTATGACAACAGAGCATGGCGAGTCAGTAAGAAAACTCAGAAGCCAGAAGAGATTCACATCTTTCAGTTTCTGGAGATTGAGGATCAGACAACCGAAAGCGATGTCGACAAACTTAAACGATGGGTGTTTTAGGCATCAAAAATTCAAAATGGTTTTGTGACACCGTATCTTTTGTTTTCAAGGTGATTCTATGGCACTATCGAATACTGCCGTTCCGATTTATTACGGCCAATTTCGAGATGCCGTATTACGAGGAGAAATTCCGATCTGTAAAGAGATCGAAATGGAAATGTATCGGATCGACAGCCTAATTGCTAACCCCGGAGTCTATTACGATGACCAGGCTGTCGAGGGTTGGATACAGTATTGTGAGGGTGAAATGACTCTCACAGATGGATCAGATCTTCATTTGCTTGACACATTCAAGCTGTGGGGAGAGCAGGTTTTCGGATGGTATTACTTTGTTGAACGAAGCGTTTACGAGCCAAATGAGGACAATCATGGTGGGCATTATGTCCGTAAGATGGTTAAGAAGCGCCTCATCAACAAACAGTATCTCATCGTTGGACGAGGAGCGGCAAAATCTTTGTACGATTCGTGCATTCAGTCTTACTTTGAGAACGTTGACACGTCAACGACCCATCAGATTACTACTGCTCCGACAATGAAGCAGGCTGAGGAAGTGATGTCCCCTATTCGAACCGCTATTACCAGAGCAAGAGGACCTTTATTTCAATTCTTAACTGAAGGTTCAATCCAAAACACAACGGGTTCAAAAGCTAATCGGGTAAAGCTTGCATCAACGAAGAAAGGGATTGAAAACTTCCTCACCGGCTCCATTATCGAGATTCGTCCTATGTCGATTAACAAGCTTCAGGGCTTGAGATGTAAGATCGCCACCGTTGACGAATGGCTTTCCGGAGACATTCGAGAAGACGTTGTTGGTGCTATTGAGCAGGGCGCTTCCAAACTTGACGACTGGTTGATTGTTGCCACAAGCTCAGAAGGAACTGTTCGTAATGGCTCTGGCGACACGATTAAGATGGAACTTATGGACATCTTAAAAGGCGAATACATCCAACCTCATGTCTCAATCTGGTGGTACAAGCTGGACTCGGTCGACGAGGTCGGAGAGCCTGAGATGTGGTTAAAGGCAAATCCTAATCTAGGAAAGACCGTAACTTATGAGACCTATCAGTTGGAAGTCGAGCGAGCCGAGAAAGCTCCCGCAACTCGAAACGACATTTTAGCCAAACGGTTTGGAATCCCAATGGAAGGTTATACCTACTACTTCACTTATGAGGAGACTCTTCCGCACCGTAAACGCGAGTACTGGGGAATGCCTTGTGCTATGGGGGCAGATCTGTCACAAGGTGATGACTTCTGTTCATTCACTTTCATGTTTCCTTTAAGCAATGGATCCTTTGGTATAAAGACTCGAAACTATATTTCATCGTTAACCTTATCTAAACTTCCTCCCGCTATGAGAGTTAAGTACGATGAGTTTATGAACGAAGGGAGTCTGATCGTTCTCGAAGGGACAGTTCTTGACTCTATGGAAGTATTTGAGGATTTGGATCAGCACATAACTGATCGCGAGTACGATGTTCGTTGCTTCGGCTATGACCCTTACAACGCTAAAGAATTCGTGGAACGATGGGCAACCGAGAATGGTCCTTTTGGCATCGAAAAGGTTATTCAGGGCGCTAAAACCGAGTCTGTTCCTCTTGGCGAATTAAAGAAATTAGCCGAGGCCAGAATGCTTTTGTTTGACGAGGATTTAATGACTTTTGCAATGGGCAACAGCATTGTTATTGAGGATACAAACGGAAACCGTAAACTTATGAAGAAGCGTTACGAGCAGAAAGTAGATGCGGTGGCGTCTATGATGGACGCGTTTGTAGCGTTTAAACTTCATAGAGATGCTTTTGATTGATAGGAGGGATATTTTTTGGACCATGCTCTGTACGATGAACTCTACCATCATGGTATTCTCGGCCAGAAATGGGGAGTAAGACGTTACCAGAATAAAGATGGTAGTTATACTGCTGCAGGAAGAGCTCGGTATGGAATTGCAGGAGAATCCAACACGTATCCTGGCGCAATTAGTGAGTATGAACCGACTCGAACCAATAAGAATGTTGTTTATTCAACAAGTAGATCCAGGTATTCAGGCCTTTCTACGGATTCCTCGAGTACCGATTCTTCAATGAGCAAAAAAGAGTACCGCCATCATAAGGAAGTGATAGCGTTGGAGCACGCTCTCTATGACGAGCTTTACC
>JAJQAR010000250.1 GCA_021203705.1 Prevotella sp.
GCGTGAGGAAATAGTTTCCAGCTGACGAGTTTACATGGCTCATCATTACGAAAAAACGAGTATGTTTCAAGTGGAAATTGGCATATACATTAATATATGGATAGTTTCCCACATCCACGTTGTTCTCTCCATTGTTCTGAACAGTATATTGACCGAGTGCAGGACTGTAATCAGGAGCTTTATACTTTGTGAAATAGCGCAAGTCTCCACCAAGGTCAAGTGTGAGGACATGGGCAATCTTGAAATGGAAATACAGGTTCGTGTATATATTCAACAATGGCACGGGCAAAACATCCTGATTGCTCGATTTCTGATATGTTATCAGGTTCTCCCATTTGAGAGGTCCGAGTGAAAAGTCCTGTGCCAACTGCAATGTCAGCAAACTGATATTGCCGGAACTCTGTTCCACGGTTACGGTATTACCAGCACGTCCAGCAGAAGCCGTTATCTCATATTGTTGTGCGAAATATGTATAGTCCTTCAAGTCATCAAAAGCCACTCTTAACATCGTCTTTGTGCGTTTCAGGGAAAGAGAGCCCTCAATCCTCGTGCGGATCTCCTGATTCAGATTGTCATTATCCCACCATAAATGCTTTGAATGGTAATGACGGAAATAGAATGTTGGATTCTCCCTATGGAAAAAGGCACGTGCCGCAAGCGTAACGGTGTCTTTGAACAGACGGAAATTAAGGTCTGCATTGGCATCGATCTTCAACTGCCCCGCATTCACTCCCGTGAGCCATACCTCTGCCGTAACACCATAATGGAGCATCTTTCCCTGTGCCTTTGACAGTTGACCGCCGACACTCAGGTCATGCTCTGTATAAGAACTCGTTCCATTAATAGAATCGGGCAACTGAAAATGACGCAAGTCTGATGTTATGAATGCACGCAGTCCGAACTTCGCCCAACTGTGGAAACCCTCCAGCAATGCTATTGCAAATGTGTTTTTAAGTGAATAGTAATGGGTTTTGTCATACACCGAATCTCCAGAGAATTTAGCGTAGGCGTTGTATGTGTCTAAATAATAATCATCAGGAGTGTTGTATGCCTCATATATGCGGTTGTAATTGTCGAACTTCAATGTATGGATAAAACTCGTTACTGGGACATATTCATCCTTCATCCACATTGAGGCACTGTCGGCTTCCTCGCCGGTCTGTGCTGTCAGCAAACTGTCGGCAGTCTCCTTATCAACAGAGATACGCTCACTCTTCACGGTATCATTCGCAGCTGGTTCGTTACCAACGATTTTTGCATCATCTGGACGACCAGAGTATGTCTTTTCCTCCTGATAGTTATCCTCATCAAATTCACGTCCTTCCCTTTCGGCTTTCCTGCGCGCTGCATCCTTAGCCCTTTTCGCCTCGTTTTCTTTTTGCGACTCTATGGCGAATTTCTTTGCCTCTATCTCCTCCTCTGTCATCGGTACCTTATGACTGAAACCTACATTGTACCTGTGCGAGAAAAAAATATGCTGGTTGTCATTACGGTTCCAGTTCTTGTCAAACACTGTCGGTATCTCACTCTCACGGTAATTGTCATCAAATGCCTCTGGATGAGTGATATACTCATCATCCGTGATACCACCGTTCTCCGTAACCTTCTCATGATTAGTGGAAAAAAGAAAATGGGCGTTGTACCGTTCACCAAGATATGAGGCATACATACTATAATTGAAATGCGAAGTACTCTGACTATCGTAGTAACCCCTGCCATAGATATAGTCAAACTTGAACCCCGCTCCTATTTTCTTGCCTGCATTTACGGCAAACAGCGCAGTGAAATGATTCTCTCCGTTTGTTCGGTTTCCACACTCGTTATACGAGATATTCGTAATCGGTGAAAGGGTATTTGTGAACTGAAAACTCTCTATTGGGGTTACAAAATAGTCATACGGCTGGGTAAAGATAAACTGCTCTGGCTCATCCCTGTCTATGAAAATCCTGTTGATACGTGGTGAACCGAGATTTCCCAATGTGTTGTACTCTCCCCGAAGCCCCGAAGCGAAAATGGTGTTCATGTACATGTGGGGAAGCGTGTCGGGAGTCGCCGCAATACGCTCCCCAAAACGCTCATCAACAGTCCACACCTTCAAACCTTTCGGGATCTCCTGACTTTTCGAACCAAGAGAATCTTTCAGCGACCGGCTACCGGCTGCCGTGTATTCTCCCGTGTCGGTCAGTTGGTTGTAATCCTGCGCACTTGCCGACAGGCAAAAAATGAAGAGGAAAAGAATGACGGAGAACCTGACTCTCATTTCATAAAACGGAAAACACATTCTACAATCTTGAACATCATTGAACAGAGAATTATGATAGTGCCCAACTGCTCTCCTTTATAGATAAAGACAAGCACTCCTACTATCGCACCCACAATAAAGACGGTGTTGAGTATGTTGCGCAGCTTAAGAAATCGGTCGGGTTTCTCCTCCTCATTCCTACGCCGTCGCATCGGTCCTCCTAATTGGTAATTATCTTGCTCTGGTATCATCTTGCGAATGTATATTAATTATGAACTATTTCTCAACGGCTGACCGTATCATGTCAAAGACCTCATCCTTACGGTCAACTGTCTTACGGCGGAACTTTGCGGAACCAAGCAGCAGCTTTGTCTTCTTCTTGTTCAGAGCATTCTTGTCGTTTATCCATTCCTCTGCCTTATAAAAATAACCGCCCTTGCCGTTCTCCTCATCATACTTATATGCAAGCCTGTTCATCGTTACTGTAACACGCTCGTCATAACAGTTTGCCATCAAAGTGTAAAAGAACTTTGTCCTGTCAAGGTTGATCACGTTATCCCTGAACATCATCCACTCCTTCACACTCGCCACCACGATATGGTCTTGCTTACTCACAAGCGACACGCTACTGCCATCAAGTTGGTTCTTCGACTTCGTGAGCTCTGAAAAACAGGCAAGCATGATATCATATAATTGGGAGGCATCTTTACCAGGCACATCGACCTCTAATGTCCACTCTACCTTGCCGTCAACCTCAGGAACAGCCCCCTCAAGATATTTCTCATCCTTGCTGACCTTCTCCGCCTTCTCGCTCTTTGCTGTTACAGATGTCTGGTCATCACCACCTATTTCCGGCTTATCCCATACCTGAGCAAAGCTCAATATAGGACAAAAACATGCTATCAATATAACGATTTTTCTCATATCAGGACATAATATTTTGCAAAATTAGTAAATAAAATCCGACATGCACAATAAAAAGCAATATTTAACAACTTAACGTAATTCTACTACTTTTCCGCTAACAACTGTTGCAACCTTAACATTTCGTCTCTGTATTGCGCTGCCTGAATAAAGTCTAATGCCTTTGCAGCTTTCTTCATCAATGATTTGGTATTTTCAATGCTCTTTTCCAACTGTTCACGACTCATGCTCATTATTATCGGGTCAGCGGCGAATGCCACACTCTCACCCTCAACATACGGAACATATTGCGGAGTACCTTTCTGTTTGGCTACCTCCGTCGCCATACTGTTCAAGGCATCACGGTTGATGGCTTTCACTATCTGCTGCGGCGTGATATGGTGCTCGTCATTATACTTCAACTGCTTCTCCCTGCGCCTGTTGGTCTCGTCAATAGTGAGTTGCATACTCGCTGTTATATGGTCGGCATACATGATAACCCTACCGTTGACATTACGGGCGGCACGCCCTGCCGTTTGTGTCAATGAGCGGTGGGAACGGAGAAAGCCCTCTTTATCGGCATCGAGAATTGCGACAAGCGATACCTCTGGCAAGTCAAGACCCTCACGCAACAGGTTGACCCCGACAAGCACGTCAAAAGCTCCCTCACGCAGGTCTGTCATAATCTTCACACGGTCGAGCGTCGCCACGTCACTGTGGATATAATTTGCTCTGATACCGTTATTGAGAAGATATTCCGTAAGCTCCTCAGCCATACGTTTTGTAAGCGTTGTTACTAATGTCCTCTCATTCCTCTCCTTGCCCTCCAAAATCTCCGCCATGAGGTCATCAATCTGATTTTCACTCGGACGGACATAAATCTGAGGATCAAGCAGTCCCGTAGGTCTAATCCCCTGTTCAACTAATACACCGCCAGCCTCCT
>JAJQAR010000158.1 GCA_021203705.1 Prevotella sp.
ATATACTATATGCCAATAAGGAACATTTAGTAAAAAGAGAGCTTCAACGTTGTATTTCCAATCAAACATATACAACTTTATTAGGCAGTAAAACCAATATGTCGAAAGGATTGCTTGAAACTTATCCAAATGCACCGATAATGTTCAAAGATACACTGTTTGTTGATTTTCTTAATTTGCCAAAAAAGTATAGTGAATCAAAACTGAAAAACAGTTTGGTTGAACACATGAAACAATTCATTTTAGAACTGGGCAAAGATTTTATTTTTATGGATCAGGAATATCGTCTCAATATCGGAGCATCTACATTCAAAGCTGATTTGCTATTTTACCATCGTGGTTTACAAGCATTGGTAGCGGTGGAACTGAAGAAAACAAAGTTTCACCCACGAGACCTTGGACAATTAGAGTTTTATTTGGAAGCCCTTGATAGAGACGTGAAACGTTCCAACGAAAATCCATCTATTGGTATTATTCTCTGTCCTGAATCAGACCGTGTGGTGGTAGAATATGCCATGAGCCGTAGCATGAGTCCAACGATGATAACTGAATATAAACGAATACTTATTCCGCAAGAACGTATGCAAGAGCAACTGAATGAGTTTTGTAACCGATTCTTGAACAAAGAATAATAGAGTTAACTAGCAAGTGCGACATTATAAAAGAATTTAGTAAAATTAGATAGTAGGTGAGGATAAGTTGAACTTTTCTTGGTGTTGAACTTTTTTAGAATGTACAGTTTGGGTATAGTAATTTTGGCCCTTTAAAGTTTCTATATAAATCAATGTTCGTGGAAAGTTTCCGAATCATTGCAATAGGATTACGTTGGCTGAACTGTTGTCCATGTCAGGCATGGTGAGACCGATTGAGGCACCGATATAGGTTGGATCGCAGACAACAAATTTTTTGCCGTTAAGAGAGATGTAGTCACCCTTAACATCCTTGTCAAAACATACGGCAGAGGCGAGATGGCCAGGATAGTAGATGAGAATGCAGGGCAATCCCAATAAATCACGTACCAATCTTGTGAAAAGTATGGAGCGGTCCTCGCAGTCGCAATACGGATAATAAAGAGTCTCTTCGGGGAAGAAAGCACGGTCATAGCCCCAGATTTTCTCATCATATTCATATTCAAAAGCCGTTTGCACCCAGTTGAGTAATCTCTCTGTGGCCTCCTTTTTGGATAATCCATCAATCTTTTTGCGTAATGCAGGATAAAGAGAGTCTTTTATTCCATCTTCCATAGGAGTGTTCGCATACATAGCCCACCGTGTCATGAAATCATCGTTTATCTCAGACGTTGGGTAGGTATTGTAGAAATCCAGACTGTTTTTGTTGCAACATACGTCAACGTTCATGTCGCTGTATCTCTTTGATTTTAAAGTACGGTTTTCGGTGGCATTCCAAGTAAACTGCATATTGTCGGGAATGAGCAGGGACATGGGCTGCTCGCCGGGGTAGGAGGCAGGACATACATAAATGTTATTTCCGGAGAAGTCCAGTGTATAAAACTTAATTCCATCAATCTTGAAATAAGTATTGCCGTAAATTGCATGTTTGCTAGCGTAAAGCATATACAATTTGTTGTCAGCCTCCGCAAGGCGCATCATATAACCGGAGCGGCAATAAAGGTAAGAGGAAAGGAGCGTGGACTCATTAGTGTTTTTGCCAAAGAAAGAATCAGCCAAATCCCGCAGAACCAGCAGATAAGCCCAGTCGCACAGCTTGTGGCGCGAGCGTAGTGCGAGGCAGTCGCTGATAAGGTTGTCGTAATCACTTTCGGCAAGCCTTTGCCAGCAGTTGGCGATTGATTTGTTATCCGCACCTTTCAGTTTGAAACGCATATTCTCATCGAGCCTTACCTTTTCCTGTGTGCCAAAGAAGCTGAAAGAATAATAGTTTTCAGTAGGTTGGGGATTATCCTTGATTGGCTGAGGCGGTTCTGGTTGAGGTTTTTGCTCGATAACAGGAATTATGTCATTGAAAGTTATTTCGTTATCTTTTATAGGTTTATTCTCATCCTCGTCAGGCAGGACAACAGGAGGAACAGAATCGTCTTTCGGTTTAGGAATGGCAGGCATGGTTTCAAATTTCTCCCATGCCTGTCTTACAAAATCAGCATAATCCTCATTCGCCTGTTTATAGAAATCCAAGTAGTTTTGCTCGACTTGCCGTTTGAACTCATCGTAAGCATTTCGCGCATCGTCATTTTGCGCTGATGCAGGTAATGACAAGAATGAACACAATGTGAAAGCCGTCAATATTATAAAACTCCGATAAGTCATATACGAATAGGATTATGCAAGTTATTTATTTCAGTTTCATATCTCTCCATGAAGATTTCATGGAGGCGGAAGCGTTTGTAGTAGGAGTCTGGACAGTATTCAGAACCACGATAGACTTCTGAGACACATTCTCGTTGATGTAGTCGGACAGTTCACCGAGCGTAACGTTGCCCTTTGTCTCCTTTATCTTCTTTATCAAGAAGTAAGTGAACAGACCATGTCCCTTTTCGGGATAAGAGTGAGCCGTCTCATCATCCTTTGCGGCAGAGAATACAATCATATTGCCAGAAGGCATCTCCTCTTTCGCCTTTCTGACACCACGGGCAGCGACCAGCAATTCGTCATTACGTTGCTTGCCGCTGAAACAAGCATCGAGGAACACGCAAACACTGTTTGCCGACAAAGAGCCTAAAGAGGAATAAAGAGATTTCAGACTGTAACCAGTTGACAGGTCTTTCGCACTACCATCGACAGGCAAAAGACTCGTGTTACCGTTATCATCAGGAATACCATGACCAGCATAGTAGAACAATATCTGAGCCTTACCCTTATATGCTTTTGCAACATTTGAAATCCAATTCACCATAGTTTTCATGTTGTTTAGAGTGGCATCCTCCTGAAAACGTATGTTTTCCTGTGGCAAACCGAGCACTTGTTGACAATAATTGCGGAAAGTGCGGCCGTCTTGGATAGCATAATCCACATTTGCTTCATTCATATAATTCTCATTGGCAATAATTATAGCAAATGTGTAAGGGGCAGACTCCAGAGACGTAGTAGGAATATTCATGTCAATGTCAGAAGTTACATTTTCAGGCTTTTGTTGAGGCTTAGATTTATTAGAGTTTGCCATGTCAGAACCAGCACTGTATTTCACGATTACGGAAGCCTCATATACATCAGAGCCTAATGATACACCTTGCGGTAAATTAATGTAAGACAGTTTTTTGCATAGTCCAAAAGCCCTGTCTCCGATAGAAACAACACTCGATGGAATGTTAATTTCCAACAGTTTTGTACGGAAGAAAGCATAATCGCCAATGGTTTTCACGGTTTCTGGAATATTAACGTAACTGAAATTCGTGTAATCTGCAAAAACGCCACGCCCTATACTTGTTACAGTATATTCCTTTCCGTATGCAGAAATCGTACTTGGAATTTCGAGCATATTACCATACAACTTCTTGAACTTTCTTGTTTCAATTTTCATAGGAAGGGGATTATCGTCAATTTCATGACTGTAATCCACCAATTCTGCAGTCATGTGCACATTATCAAGTTCTGCCCTGAAACTACTGCCACAAATATCAATCAATGTTGATTGAGCATGCAATAGTGTGCTAATTCCTAAAAAGAATGCTGATAATAAAAATTTTTTCATATTTTCATAATTTAAAAATTATATGATAAACCAACCTTTAGTTGGGGGGCTATGAAACCCGCACCTCCATCATATGTCAATGAGCCTGTTAATTCTGCTTGAAATGATAAAGAATGAGTTATACGATAGTCTAATCCAAAACCTCCTCTAAAAACGCCAAGGTCATCCACTTCACCATCCCAATCATAAAGATGCCCAAACGCTGCACCAATTATCAAATATGGTCTGGTTCGATTTACCTTATTGAGGAACTGATGATAATTAATACCAGCCATATATTCATTTTTACCATCTCCTGTGTTACAAAACATATATGACACAAAAGGTTCTATTCGCCCATGGTCAGTTATATTATAATAGTATTTTAGATCAAATCCAAAATCACCACTTTCACTCACACCACTGTAGTACCC
>JAJQAR010000101.1 GCA_021203705.1 Prevotella sp.
ATACAAAGCGACGGCACTCTCATTCTGAAAGACGACAGTGGCAACGTGCTGATGAAATTGAAAAAGAAATAACATGTACACTACTGTTTTTCATACAGCGACAAATCGTGAAATAAGCACTTTTTGTCGCATTTTCTTTGTTACGCCAAATAAAAAGCGTAATTTTGCAGACACTAATTTTACATCACAAATTTAAATATGAAATTGAAGATTATAGTACTTGCAAAACAAGTACCTGACACTCGAAATGTAGGTAAGGATGCAATGACGGAGGAAGGTACCGTCAACCGTGCCGCCCTGCCTGCCATTTTCAATCCTGAAGACTTGAACGCCCTCGAACAGGCACTGCGCCTGAAGGAGCAGAATCCTGGCTCTACGGTAGGTATCCTGACGATGGGTCCTCCGCGTGCTGCCGAGATTATCAGGCAAGGTCTTTACAGGGGTGTTGACACAGGTTGGTTGTTGACCGACAGGCTCTTCGCCGGTGCTGATACATTGGCAACGTCATACGCACTCGCTACAGCAATAAAGAAAATCGGTGGTGCTGACATAGTAATAGGTGGCCGCCAGGCTATCGACGGTGATACCGCACAGGTAGGTCCGCAGGTGGCACAGAAATTAGGATTGTCACAGGTGACATACGTTGAGGAAATTTTGAAATGTGAGGATAACAAGTTGACTATCCGCCGCCATATCGATGGAGGAGTTGAGACTGTTGAAGCCCCGATGCCTATCGTGATAACGGTAAACGGCAGTGCCGCTCCTTGCCGCCCTTGCAATGCCAAATTAGTGATGAAATACAAGCACGCCACCGTTCCATTGGAGCGCACTGAAGATATGCCTTACGCATATCTCTATGACGAGCGTCCATATCTTACACTTAACCAGTGGTCTGTGGCTGATGTTGACGGCGACCCACAGCAGTGCGGTCTTGCCGGTTCTCCTACTAAGGTAAAGGCTGTGAAAAACATCGTTTTCCAAGCTAAGGAGAGCAAGACACTCACCTCCGCCGACAGTGATATAGAAAGTCTGATAAAGGAACTGCTTGACGAGAAGATAATCGGATAGAAATCATTATTTAAGGGGCGAGGGCTTTATTTTGCTTGATTGCTCCGAAAAGAAATATAATAAAGATGAATAACGTATTTGTATATTGTGAGATAGAAGGTACTACTGTTGCAGAGGTATCTCAGGAATTGCTCACCAAGGGCAGGAAACTCGCCAACCAGCTCAATGTCCAGCTTCATGCTGTTGTTGCAGGCAGCGGCATAAAGGGCAAGGTGGAGAGCCAGATTTTGCCTTACGGTGTTGACAAATTGTTCGTTTTCGATGCTGAAGGTCTTTTCCCATACACCTCAGCCCCCCATACATCAATGTTGGTGAACCTTTTCAAGGAAGAAAAGCCGCAGATTTGCCTTATGGGTGCCACCGTTATCGGTCGTGACCTCGGTCCACGTGTGTCATCATCACTAACCAGTGGACTGACGGCAGACTGTACCCAACTTGAGATCGGTGATTATGAGGACAAGAAGGATGGCAAGGTTTACAAGAACCTGCTTTACCAGATTCGTCCTGCTTTCGGCGGTAACATCATCGCCACGATTGTCAACCCTGACCACAGACCGCAGATGGCGACAGTGCGTGAGGGTGTGATGAAACGTGAGATACTTGACGAGAACTACAAGGGAGAGGTTGTTTATCCCGATGTTGCAAAGTATGTTCCGACAACTGACTATATTGTGAAGGTCATCGACCGCCATGTGGAGAAGGCAAAGCACAACCTGAAAGGTGCTGCTATCGTTGTTTCCGGTGGTTATGGTGTAGGCAGCAAGGAAGGTTTTGATATGCTGTTCAAACTCGCGAAAGAGTTGCATGCGGAGGTTGGCGCAAGCCGTGCCGCCGTTGACGCAGGTTTCGTTGACCACGACCGTCAAGTAGGTCAGACGGGTGTTACCGTTCATCCTAAGGTTTATATCGCCTGTGGTATTTCCGGACAGATACAACACATTGCCGGTATGCAGGATTCTGGTATCATCATTTCGATAAACAGCGATCCTGACGCTCCTATCAACAAGATTGCCGATTATGTGATAGTAGGCACTGTTGAGGATGTGGTTCCTAAATTAATTAAGTATTACAAGCAGAACAATAAGTAATGCACTAAAACAAAGTAGAAGAAAATGGCAAATTATTATAGTGATCATCCGGAGTTTGACTTTCACCTCTCCCACCCTCTCATGAAGAGAATAGTTGAGTTGAAGGAACGTAATTTCGCTGACAAGGATGAGTATGCTGACGCTCCTGTTGACTTTCAGGATGCCATAGAGAATTACAAGAGAGTGCTTGACATCACGGGTGACATCGCAGCTAACGTGATTGACCCTAACGGTGAGGAAGTTGACCAGGAAGGTCCGCACCTTGTTGACGGTAGAATGCACTACGCATCAAAGACTTACGAGAACCTTGACGTTACCCGCAAGGCAGGACTTTGGGGTGTTTCAATGCCCCGTCGTTATGGCGGTCTCAACATGCCTGTAACGCCTTATTCAATGGCTTCAGAGATTGTCGCAGCCGCTGATGCAGGATTCCAGAACATCTGGAGCTTGCAAGACTGTATCGAGACTCTCTATGAGTTCGGTTCTGAGGAGCAGAGACAGAAATATATTCCACGAGTTTGTGCAGGTGAGACAATGAGTATGGACCTTACGGAGCCAGATGCCGGTTCAGACTTGCAGCGTGTAATGCTAAAAGCCACATACAGCGAGGAACAGGGCTGCTGGCTGCTCAACGGTGTGAAGCGTTTCATCACCAATGGTGACTCTGACATCCACCTCGTACTTGCCCGCTCTGAGGCTGGAACACACGACGGTAGAGGACTGTCAATGTTCATCTACGACAAGCGTGAGGGCGGCGTTACTGTTCGTCATATAGAAAACAAATTGGGTATTCACGGTTCTCCTACCTGTGAGCTTGTTTACAAAAACGCCAAGGCAGAACTCTGTGGCAGTACCCGATTAGGACTTATCAAATATGTCATGGCTCTGATGAACGGTGCCCGTTTGGGTATCGCTGCACAGTCGGTTGGTGTCAGTCAGGCTGCATACAATGAGGGTCTTGCATACGCAAAGGACAGAAGGCAATTTGACAAGGCTATCATCGAGTTCCCTGCTGTTTACGATATGCTTAGTCGTATGAAGGCAAAACTCGATGCTGGTCGTAGCATTCTTTACCAGACAGCACGCTATGTGGATATATACAAAGCTCTTGAGGACATCTCCAACGAGCGCAAACTCACTCCGGAGGAGCGTCAGGAGTTGAAGAAATACACCCGTCTTGCTGATGCCTTCACGCCTATCGCAAAGGGTATGAACTCTGAGTATGCCAACCAGAACGCATACGATGCAATACAGATTCACGGTGGTTCAGGTTTCATCATGGAGTACAAGAGTCAGCGTCTGTATCGTGATGCCCGTATTTTCTCTATCTATGAGGGTACGACACAGCTTCAGGTTGTCGCCGCTATCCGTTACATCACCAACGGCACTTATCTTGGCATCATGAAGGAAATGCTTGAGAATGAGGTTTCCGAAGAACTGAAATCCTTGAAAATCCGTGTAAGCAAGTTGGTTGAGTTGTATGAGCAGGCAGTAAACTATGTTAAGGAGACTGGCAACCAGAGTGTACAGGACTTCCTCGCACGTCGTTTGTATGAGATGACAGCAGACATCCTTATGTCTCTCCTCATCCTTGATGATGCCACACGTGCTCCTCACCTCTTCACAAAGAGTGCCAATGTTTATGTTCGTCACGCTGAGGCAGAGGTTACGGGTCATTCCGTATATGTAAAGAATTTCATCGAGGAGGATCTCGTGAACTTCAAGGCTGCAGAACCAGAAGCAGCACAAGCAGAATAAACAACCCTATCTACTATGATAAAAGCGCGTTTGGCAATTTGTCAAATGCGCTTTTTCGGTAATATCGCTATCAAAAAAAATTAATCGTTTTTTTGATGTTCTTTGGCATGTTCATCTGTATCATCTTAACAACGCAATACCTTGAAAATCAAATCAATAT
>JAJQAR010000067.1 GCA_021203705.1 Prevotella sp.
CTATTAAAATAATGAAGAAGCTATTAATTTTAATATTGCTTGCATTACTTATTTCTGTCAATGTCAATGCGCAGTCGTCAATGACCGATGAGCAGGTGATAAGTTTCGTAATGAAAGAAAATGCCGCCGGCACGTCTCAGGCAGAGATTGTAACAAAACTCATGCAGAAAGGAGTTACCATAGAACAGATACGCCGTGTAAAAGAGAAGTATGAGCGGCAGACGAAGAATAAGGGTCTTGGTACAGTGGCAGACAAGGAGACGCAAAACAGGCTTCGCACGAACAAATCCAATACTAATTATAAAAGCAGGTATAACAGGTCCAAGAACAAGTCATCATCTTATTATTCTGATGATTATGACGATGACGGATTTACACCGCAATACAGGGTTAAAGATACCAGAAAGAAGAAAACAAGGATAGACCCCAATACAGGCTTGACAATAGGCACGACCTACGATGAGACCAACGACGACTGGCTGATGATGCAAGATGAGATTTTGGATATTATACCTGATACTGCTGCTTTGTTGGACAAGCTCCTTGCGGAGAAATATGAAAAGAAAAAGAAGGTTTTCGGACGCGATATTTTCAACAGTGAGGACCTGACATTCGAACCGGACTTGAATATCGCCACGCCACAGAATTATATACTTGGTCCAGGTGATGGGGTGTATATTGATATTTACGGAGCTTCTCAGAAAACTATTGAGAGTACGATTTCCCCTGATGGAGAGGTTACAATAGAGGGGTTCGGTCCGGTACATTTGAGTGGGTTGACAGTTGACCAGGCAAATGCAAAACTGCGTTCCTCTCTTGGAGAGCGGTACAGCAGTTCCCAGATAAAACTTACTGTCGGGGACACACGTTCTATAATGGTCAACGTGATGGGAGAGGTCAACTATCCTGGAACTTACACCTTGCCAGCATTTGCCACCGTGTTCCACGCCCTTTATATGGCGGGCGGTCCGAACGATATCGGTACGCTGCGAAACATCAAGGTGTACAGGAACAACAAATTGGTATCGGTTGTCGATATTTATGATTACATCCTCAATGGCAAGTTGACGGGAAACGTGAGGCTTGCTGATAATGATGTGATTACGATAGGAACCTACGACTGTCTTGTCAATATCACGGGAAAGGTAAAGCGACCTATGTATTATGAGATGAAGAAGAACGAGAGCGTCAAGACATTGCTCGACTATGCCGGGGGCTTTACTGGTGATGCCTATACGAAGTCTGTGAGGATCGTCCGAAAGACAGGAAGGGAATATTCCGTTTATAATGTTGATGAGTTTGACATGAGTGCTTTCCAGGTCTCTGACGAGGATTCTGTCAGTGTTGATTCTATTCTCCCACGTTATTCTAACATGGTAGAGATTAAGGGAGCGGTGTTCCGTCCTGGTATGTATCAGGTGGGAGAAAGTATTAATAGTGTCAGAACGTTGATAGAGCATGCCGATGGCTTGCTTGAGAAGGCGTTTACTGCCCGTGCGGTGATGCACAGGATGAAAGCCGACCGCACGTTGGAGGTTATTTCAGTGGATGTTGATGGAATAATGAATGGAACGGTTTCTGATATCCCTATCCAGAATAATGATGTGCTTTTCATTCCTACCAAGGAGGAGATGATGGAAGAACAGACCATAACGATACATGGTGAGGTAATTTATCCGGGAATATACAAATATGCCGAAAACGAGACAGTTGAGGACTTCATTCTTCAGGCAGGAGGCTTGAAGCAGACCGCTTCGACCGCACGTGTCGATGTTGCCCGACGCGTCAGTGATCCGGCAGCTTTGACTACCGATTCCATAATAGCGCATACTTTCAGTTTTGCATTGAAGGATGGTTTCGTTGTCGATGGTGAGCCAGGCTTCAAGTTGATGCCGTTTGATGAGGTGTATGTACGTAAAAGCCCAGGATATTATGAACAGCAGAATGTTACTGTTGACGGTGAAGTGATGTTCAGCGGTACGTATACCCTATCAGCCCAAAACCAACGATTGAGTGATGTCATCAAGCGTGCCGGCGGTGTTAACGACCGTGGTTATATTGCTGGTGCGCGATTGGAACGGAAGGTAAACGAGAGTGAGCGTCTTAGAATGGAAGCCGTATTGAAGATGGCGAGGGAACAGGCAGAGAATAATGAGATGTTAGCAATGGCTGCCGGCAAGCTCACTACGGCAGCAGATGTGAATGCTTCTGAGAAGATAAAGAAATATGAGGTACCGGAGACATATTATGTCGGAATTGAGCTTGACAAGGCTTTGGCCAACCCAGGATCGGATGCCGACATCATATTGCGTGAGGGCGACCGCATAATCGTGCCGCAATACAACAATACGGTGAAAATTAACGGTGAGGTGATGTATGCGAATACTGTTGGATACCAGAAAGGAAAGAAAGTAAGTTATTATATCAATCAAGCCGGTGGTTACAGCAACAAGGCGAAAAAGAAGAGAACTTACATCATTTACATGAACGGAACGATTGCCAAGGTTGGACATGGCGTAAAACCTATGCCAGGTTGTGAGATTGTCGTGCCAGAGAGAAGCCTGACAAGGTTGAGTACTGCCGAGATATTCTCGTTGGCTACTTCCACAGCATCTATTGCTACGGTTTTGGTAACGTTGGCTAACATTATAGATTAAAAAATATTTAATTTATGAAATGAGTAATGGGCGATACCATTATGAGATAGATAATGTTTACAGCACTGGTTCAGAAAATATTGGGTAACAACGGACGTACTGCTTTGATAAGAAAGAATATCTTGGCCTCGTTTCTTATGAAAGGCTGGTCTGTTGTCATTCAGTTTCTGCTGGTCCCTCTTACTTTACATTGTTTGGGAAATTACGAGAACGGTATCTGGCTTACTATCAGCTCGATGCTATTATGGATTGACAATTTGGATATCGGACTTGGTAACGGACTGAGAAATAAATTGGCTGAGCATTTGGCGCATGATGACAAGGAAAAGGCGCGTGATGTTGTCTCCTCGACATTGTTCATGCTGATAATGGTTATCGTGCCTGTCATAATCCTTATAAATATCTTGATTTGGTTTACCGACACTTACTCTTTCTTCAATATCGACAGCAGTATTGTCGGCAATCTGAATGTCATATTGGCAACGGCATCGATTTTGGTATGCTCCACGTTTATATTCAAGTTCATCGGAAACTTTTACATGGGGCTGCAACTTGCGGCAGTGAATAACTTGTTCTTTATGTCGGGACAGACTTTGGCTCTGATAGGAACTGCTGTTGTCTATTTTAGCGGATCCCATTCGTTATTGCTGATTTCAATCGTCAATACCCTGTCACCACTTATTGTGTATCTCGTTAGTTATCCTATAACATTCTTTGGAAAATATTCTTATTTGCGGCCAAGACTGAAAGGCATAAAGTTGTCTGTGATAAAAGAGTTGTTTGACACAGGCTTGAAGTTCTTTGTTCTACAAATAGCAGCAATTGCTCTTTTCCTGTCTTCAAACATTATCATCTCACGCATCTTTTCTCCTGAAATGGTAACTCCTTTCCAAATAGCATACAGGTATTTTAACGTTATCATATCGCTTTTCACAATAATCTGCGTTCCATATTGGACGGCTACTACTGATGCTTTCCAAAGAAATGACTTTGAGTGGATAAGGAATGCCAACAACACGTTGAATAAGGTTATTGCTGTTTTTACAGCCATCATTATTTTAATGATAGCGTTTTCTTCGCCTATATATCGGATTTGGGTTGGGGGTGGTGTGGAGATACCCTTTCCCATGACAGTACTTGTTGCTGTATATATTATGATACAGACGATAAGCATGCGTTATTCATACGTCTTGAATGGAATAGGGGCGTTGAGATTACAGCTTATAATGACGGTTTGCGCAGCTGTTGCGTACATTCCGTTGGCTGTCTTTTTTTGCAGGTTGATTAACAGTATCAATATGCTTATAGGAATAATGTGTTTAGTGAATGTGCCTGGATTGGTAATTAATATAGTCCAATATTATAAGATTATTAATGGTAAAGCCATGGGTATTTGGCGTATATAAGT
>JAJQAR010000061.1 GCA_021203705.1 Prevotella sp.
CTATATATCCACTCCTATAATCACCATTGTTTGTCTCACATTCCACACACAAACTATCTTTTTCTTCTGACACACTTATCCAATCAGGTGCATCCGTTGCTTTCCAGTCGAAACCATCAGTCTCAATTCCTATATTCTTTTTGCCCCCGCCCCTTCTGAACTGCATACTCGTTTCCGAAGCCTTGATGTAAGTGGCGACACCCAATTGACCTATCGCAAGCTGGGCAACTTGCTTCCCGCTTTTTATGGTTATACTGCCCTCACGCGACGAGCCGGTGGAATTCTTCTTCACTTCAACATTGAACTTCTCATCACTCTTTTTTATACTTACCCAGTCAGGCTTGTGTTTCACTTCCCATACATATCCGTCATAGTCAATATCCACATCACAGTCGCCTCCGCTTTTTGTCGCTTTCAGGGCATTCGGCTCCAGTCGCAGATACGTTGCCGCATTCATGAGATAATTGTACACTCCGGCAAATACTACGAGGCAAACCACAACTATAATAGCTATCTTCTTCAATATCCCACCCTTTCTCTTCGGGACAGGTTTTTCTGGAATATCTTTTTGGGGCTTATCCACTCCGCCTGTTGACTGGCTGACACTCACAGTTTCTAATCGATGACCGTCTTTTTTACAGAAATTCATCGAGTCATCATATTGAGCATGACATATAGGACATTCTTTCATCTTTTTTAGGTTATATCATTAAACATTATCTTCCACGACTAACATCCGCTAAGCCCATATTTATCAACATGAGCAAAACAATCCAGACAACAATTATCAGGGCGATATATCCAAAATAAGGGAATATGCTGTTGCACCATGAAGCAAGAGGAGAATCCCAAAGCCAGTGAAGAACTACCGGTATCAAGAACAGACGTAAGAATTTTGCATCAGTCATAAGAGAGAAGTCGATTGCATTTCTCGTCTTGGCGGCAATAGCAAGGCCCGCACCCGAAATGGCAGCCCACGCCACATGACCGCCAGGTGCCAATACACCACGCAGCAGGATAGTGTTGTTTATCGCATCAAGCATCTGACTCTCATCCACATTCTGACCGTATGCGGCGGCATAACCTGCCACCTGCAGAAACTGCACAAATGGCTGCAACGCATAACCGGCAGACTCAAAGGCAGCGAAGCCTGCACCCACAGAAGCACCGATGAGCAGTCCTGTCAATATTGACACCTTACATAACCTCCGTATAAACACATACACGATGACCGCCTTTCCGATTTCCTCCGTTATGCCTACCACTAAGGCACCGAAAAAGTCAAGCCCCTGCACAGTAAAAATTGAGGATAAGAACAATGTGGCGACAAGAGAGGCACAACCACCTACGAAGAATGTCTTGAGGACTTGGTACATGCTCACGTTACGCCATACGTTAGTTTCCATAAAAAGAACCATCGTTGATAATGGAACTGCAAACGAGCCGATGACAATCATGCCCGGAAAGGCGTTGATATTCTCAAAAACATTCACACAAAACCACAGCAAGCCGAATGTGATGAGTAACATCACCAGCACCCTGCTGTACAGCCATGGATGTGGCCAACCTTTGGATATATGCTCCATGTCTGGCGTAGTGTACTTAGTGCCACAGATGAATATTTCCTCCGCCTCGTCAGTAGTGTGTTTTTTGAAAACGTCAGTGAAAAGCACCTTCCAATTCAGATCTGCCGGTCTGTCGTTACCAACATACTGATTAAGGGAATCAATCCATGAGCTGACCGTGTTGCTACTTTTCCGTCTCTCCTGCCCTTTACCGCCACCCTGTGAGACGTTGCTTTCAGCACTGTTTTTCAATGGCTGACCGCAATTACCACAGAACGTGGCTTCATCATCGTTATAATGTCCGCAATTACCACAATATGCCATAATCCTTTTTATTTAATGTTATACACCTCCCTACCGTCTGACAATCAGACGGAGCCTTTAATGTTTATGACAGACAACTGTAAAATGTAACCCTTTTATAACCCGTCATTAAATTATATCCAGTCGAGCAATGCACTGATAATCACCAACACGCCAATCACCTTGAGGATTGTCGCGATGATACCACTAAGGTTAAGCCATGCCGGCACTCTGTCTATTAGAAGCCATCCTATGATAACACGTATTGCCGTGTGTATTAATGCTGATACAAACATATTATATTGTTTTTATTAATTGAATCTTATGTTTTCCACAATTACAGCAGAAATTATTATTTGAATCCTTATACTCTTTCTCCACCACAGTTTTACATTCACTGCACATGTAAAAATCCTTTGCTTTAAGATCTACTCTACAATTTGGGCAAACGTCATCTCCACTCGACAACAATGACCTGCAATATGGATTAGTGCATAGTTTTTTCACCACAGTGGCATATTGGATATTCTGATTACACAGGCTCTCCACTATGCAAAGAGTTCCTAAAAGAGAGGCTGTCTGGCAATGGAAATCACCTATATCGGTCTTTAAGCCTCTTATTATCCTTATATTCTGAATGTTGTTTTCCTTTAAAAATGTCATTACATTTTCTGTGAATCTCGGAATAAGCGACCCTCCACCAACAAGAAATATCCATTTGAACCCATTAAAACCGCTAATCTGATTTTGCAACTCAATGGTATTATTGAATATCTCATTGAATTCGTTCCTGTCAACATTGCCCAACGTGCCATCCTCTAACGACAACTGAGCCACAGACGAATATGAGAGACTCTCCCTCACTGTCATGGCATCCCATTGCTTGAATATTCGTGAACCAAATTTTTCTTTGATGAACGCCAACAGCTCTTTGTCCAATGACTTTACGCCAATTCCTCTAAATATTGAGTACTCATAGCCTTCTGTATCAAAGTCCTGAAAAGCGATATAGGAATTACTATAACCAAAATCAATTACCAAACTGCCGCCATTAATGACTGCATCAGTGAGATACTGGTAAAGGGAAATCACGGCAACAGGAGATTCCACAAAGCGTATATCTCCGCTTACTTTTTCACGGACTGCATCGTATAGACTATGGAGAAAAGACAGCTCAACACCTGGCGGTATCGAGAAAGCCACATTCCTTGCCTCGTATGTTTCTATGGATTTCCGTAAAAAAGAGAGCAGACCCTCATCAAGGTTTGCATTTTCGGAATAATACAAATCTGACATACTCTCGAAATCACAAATCTTCACATCCGGCATTCCGTTTTCCTGCAACACCGCACTCTTCAACGTCCTTGTGCCAATTTCAAAGGCAATCCAGTTAACTGATTTCATACAAATTCTTCTCTAACGTTAATATCATACGTATCATCGTTCAATGTTACAGTAAGAATGCTCTGTTTGTCTTTCCACTCCATAAAGGCATAACGGGCAGGGATTGCCACATAATATTGGGTCACGTCAATCAGTCCCATCTTATCATTTTTAACGAATATCTTATACAGGCTCTTTTTCCGTGAATGTCTGATGCCAAGATAACAGTACCGCTCTATCTTGTCGTATGTATCTGGAAAGTCGTGATTTTCATCCTCTGTCGGGAATTGCTTTTTTATACGATTTATTGCTATTGAAAAAGTTACTAAAAAGCAGACAACGCCAACAACCCAAACAATCCATTGACTGTCTCTATCCAACACTATTTTCGACACTAAAAAAAATACAATTCCCCCTATGACACCCAATGCCAAAATAGTTATTATAATCATTTTTAGTATTGAACCTGTTATCGGACGTTTCCAGTGAGTATATTTTTTCCATTTCCTGGTCCTGAGCCTGACTTTATCCACCTCAGATTGATTAATTCCAATCTCAATAAATGGTCTGCCGCAAGCCCTGCAGTATTTAGCGTATTCAGGATTTGATGCCCTACACCCCCAGTATTCACATTTTTTACTCTTTCCTTTCATTTCATTTATATTGAGATTATCAAAATCAATAATAGTAAAAGAAATATGACTGTTGCGATTATAAATACCACAGACAAAAATTTAAACTTTGCTTTTTCTTTCTTTACTTCCTCTAACTGAGTTTTGAGCTTCCCAAGCTCAACATTTAGT
>JAJQAR010000092.1 GCA_021203705.1 Prevotella sp.
TAAGAGAACATTCCGACTTGTTCGAGGTATATTGCCTTACCGCCAACAGTCGTGTTAAGGAACTGGCGGAACAGGCGCGACGGTTCATGCCTGCGGCTGTGGTGATAGCTGATGAGAGCAGATACGAGGAACTGAAAAGTCTGCTTAGCGACCTTCCCGATATAAAGGTATATGCAGGTAAGAAGGCGTTGGATGAGATTGTCGAGGCAAACCCAATTGACATGGTTCTTACGGCGATGGTGGGCTTTGCAGGGCTTAGTCCTACTATCCATGCTATCAAGGCACACAAGAAGATCTGTCTTGCCAACAAGGAGACACTTGTGGTGGCAGGAGAGCTGATATGCCGTTTGGCAAATGAAAATCATGCACCTATCATTCCTGTTGACAGTGAGCATTCGGCGATATTCCAGAGCCTTATTGGGGAAGGGGATAACCCTATTGAGAAAATCCTATTAACGGCTTCGGGCGGTCCATTCCGTAACTTCATTATGGAGCAGTTGGCTACTGTTACGAAGGCGGATGCGTTGAGGCATCCCACATGGCACATGGGAGCTAAGATTACGATAGACAGTGCGTCGATGATGAACAAGGGCTTTGAGGTCATCGAGGCGAAATGGCTGTTCGGCATAGATGCTGACAAGATACAGGTGCTTATCCACCCGCAGAGCATTCTGCACAGTGCGGTGCAGTTTTGCGACGGTTCGGTGAAAGGTCAATTAGGAGTGCCAGACATGCGTATTCCTATACAGTTGGCGTTCACATATCCCGACCGTCTGCACCTAAATGGTGATCGTCTTGACCTGTTCAAGCACCCATTGGAGTTCTTTGAGCCAGACTTAGACAAGTTCCGTTGTCTTGCCCTCGCTTTTGAGGCTATCCGTAAGGGGGGAAATATGCCATGCATTGTCAATGCAGCCAACGAGATAGTAAACAGAGGCTTCCTTGAGGACAGGTGCGGTTTTCTGCAAATGGGTGAGATAATAGAAAAGACGATGAACCGTGTGGCGTTCAGCAGTGTGTCAGACTATGATACATACATCGCAACGGATGCCGAGGCGCGGCGAGTTGCGGAAGAGTTATTGAAACAAGGAAATTAAAGAGAATTGAAACGGGACTATCTTATTAATGTAGTATGGTCTCACATTATTAATTAAAAACAAGAAAATAAGGAAAATAGTATATGGAGATATTTTTGATAAAGCTGCTACAGTTCATGCTTGCGATTTCTATCTTGGTGTTGCTTCATGAATTTGGGCATTTCTTTTTCTCAAAATTGTTCGGTGTAAGGGTAGAGAAATTCTATTTGTTTTTCAATCCCTGGTTCCACCTTTTTGAATTCAAACCTAAAAATAGCGAGACTACCTACGGCATAGGATGGTTGCCATTGGGCGGCTACTGCAAGATATCGGGAATGATAGACGAGTCGTTTGATACGGAACAGATGAAACAACCTGTGCAAGAGTGGGAGTTCCGTGCAAAACCTGCGTGGCAACGTCTGCTTATTATGATCGGCGGTGTCTTAGTGAATTTCATACTTGCCCTATTCATCTATTCTATGGTAATGTTTCATTGGGGTGATACCTATATCCCGATTAAGGACATGACGTTGGGAATGAAGTTCAACGACCAAGCCAAGGAGATAGGTTTTAAAGATGGAGACATTCTTATAGGCACGGATGAAAAGACATTTACAAGATTTGACGTTGATATGTATCGTGCCATCTCAGAGGCTAAGACGGTTGACGTGCTGCGCGAGGGCAAGGAGGTGGAGATAACAATGCCAGAGAAGATGAGTCTGCTCACGATGCTGAAGTCAGACCCTGTTTTTGCCCGTCCGTTTATTCCAGCAGATATAGACAGTGTGCTACCGAAAACCCCTGCGGCGAATGTCGGCATGTTGAAGGGTGATAAATTGGTGGCTTTCAATGGCGAGAGTATCGACTCATGGAACGAGTTTGACTATCATATTGGAGTTCTTCACGATATGCTTGATGGGGCAAAGACAAGCAAGGACAGTATGAAGGTGCGCTCGATAACCCTTGCCCTCTGTCATGCTGCTACACCAGAGAAGATAGATACTGTGAGTATGACGCTCACCCCTGAGCTTACTATGGGCGTGATGTTCAAGAACGTGAATGGCTTGTATGAGCCGATAACGGTGAATTACAGTTTCTTTGCGAGTTTCCCTGCCGGTATCAACTATGGTTTGGGTGTTTTGAGGGGGTATGTAGATGATTTGAAATATGTGTTCACTGCCGATGGCGCGAAATCACTTGGCGGCTTCGGTTCGATAGGCAGTCTGTTCCCACCGACGTGGGACTGGATGATGTTCTGGCGCATGACGGCATTCCTTAGTATCATACTCGCCTTCATGAACATATTGCCGATACCAGCTCTCGATGGCGGTCATGTGTTGTTTCTGCTCTATGAGATGATTACCCGTCGCAAACCGAGTGAGAACTTCATGATCAGGGCAGAATATGTGGGTTTCGCTATTCTCATAATCCTCATGGTGGTGGCAAACCTCAATGATATTCTGCGTTGGCTCGGTTATATGTAAAGGGAAAATATCGCATATTTTCATGCTTTTTGTAGCGTAATACGGAAAATTTGTGTAAATTTGTAACGAATTTATATGAAGTGATACCGATAATCTAAACACTATAATTGAAAAAGTATGAATAGCGATCCAAAAGATTGTCTCTATTGTCAGAACAATGAGACACAGCACGAATTGATGATTTTTGTTGAGAAGTTGAGCGTCTCACGCCTGTTTATTTTCAGGGAGCAGACGTATCACGGCCGTTGCCTTGTGGCATACGACGGACATGTTGATGACCTCAATTTGTTGAGTGATGAGCAGAGAAATGCTTTTATGGCAGATGTGGCAAAGACTACACGAGCTATGCAGAAGGTGTTCAATCCAGCCAAAATCAACTATGGAGCTTATTCCGACACCCTCTCACACCTGCATTTCCACCTTATCCCGAAATATGTCGGTGGTCCGGATTTCGGCGGTGTATTTCAGATGAACCCCAAATCAGTATATCTCACAGATGCAGAATATGCTGAGATGGCAGAGGCATTGAAGAAGGCATTGTAATGCGGATATGCTTAGCGGCTGCCGAACTTGTTGAATGTTACTATTTCAAGGTGTAATTTTCAATGTCTCGGAAGCCGTTAAGGAATGTCTTTGCATCCATTTTCTTCTTTCCACTTAATTGTATTTCATCGAGTTGCAACCAGTTGGTTCTGGTTGCAATGAGTATTTTGCCGTCATTAACAGTGATAGAGCCTGGTCGTTTGTTGCTTGAAGGGATAGCAGTTTTTGTTGTCTTGAAGATTTTCAGAATATTACTCTTGCTGTCAGATGATGTGATTGTCGTCCATGCGCCAGGGTAGGGAGACAGTCCTCTGATAAAATCATATACTTTCTTGCAGGTATCATCCCATTTTATCTCGCATGTCTCTTTGAATATCTTAGGTGCGTTGTGGAGGATGTCGCCTGTTGACACCATTTGTTCCTGTGGCATGGATAATACGTTTCCGTTTCCCGCTATAATCTTGTTAATTGTCTCAATGGCAATGTTTGCACCGAGTGTCATAAGTCCATCATATACATTCTCAACGTTATAGTCATCTTTTATCTCAAATGTTTTCTGCATTATAATGCGCCCTGTGTCGATGTTCTTGTCGAGGAAGAATGTCGTTACACCAGTTTGTGTCTCACCATTGATTACTGCCCAGTTGATAGGAGCTGCTCCACGGTATTGAGGCAGCAGGGCAGCATGGACGTTGAACGTGCCGAAGCGTGGCATCGCCCACACTTCTTCGGGCAGCATGCGAAAGGCGACAACCACCTGTAAGTCAGCATTGTAAGTTTCCAATTCCTCTAAGAAAGCTGGGTCTTTCATTTTTACAGGTTGTAATACGGGAAGTCCTTTTGAGAGCGCATATTGTTTTACTGGCGAAGCCAGCAAAGTATCTTGATGCCTGCCAAATGGCTTGTCAGGTTTCGTTATAACGGCAACAACATTATAGCC
>JAJQAR010000105.1 GCA_021203705.1 Prevotella sp.
ATGATAAATAAGAAACCAGATTATCAGATAGACACTTGTTTTTACATGAAATAATCTATATCAAGTTTTTTCTTATTTTCTAAAAAAAAAATTAAGATATAGGCTGCTTTACATAGCTAAATTCAAAATAAATACATATTCTTGATTGCATAATTAAATGCAATTCCCAATCCTATTAGATTTTACTAAACAATAATATTTCGGGGAGTTGTATCTGCCTTTTATCCTAAAGGCTTTATCTCTTATGTTTTACGTTCTCTATGAATATCCGGAAGATATGAATTCCGCATGGATATAAGGCCTTAAACATATCATAGCAAGCAAGAGTGAATTTTTAACTCTTAATTCTTAATTCTTAATTTTGTCATACGCACTCTTTGACTACCAGAAAGAGATGAAAGCCCGCATTTGCGAGGCTTTCGGCTCGTGCCTGTCCGTGATGTGCCAAATGCCGACAGGTACGGGGAAGACACACCTGCTTGCGGCTGTGGTCAAGGATTTCATGTCACACAACAGCAACGGTGGAAAGAATGGTTCCATGACCGATGACAGCAACGGCGTTGTGTGGATTGTGGCGCACCGCAGGGAATTAGTGGCGCAAATTGAAGATACACTTGAAAGACATTGCCGCAAGTATGGGGAGATGCTCAGGAATGACCATCTTAAAGTGTTCTCCATGCAATGGCTGTCACGAAATTGGGATAAGGTGAACGGTTGTCAGCCTGGACTGATTGTCATTGATGAGGCGCACCACTCGTTGGCTGCGTCCTACCGTGAATTGTGGGAACATTATCCGAAGGCGAGGAAGTTGGGAATGACTGCCACACCGTGCCGCCTCAACGGGCATGGGTTCACGAATCTGTTCGACATTCTAATCTCATCGTGGGGCATTGCGGAATTCATTCGCAGAGGGCGACTCGCTGCTTTCGACTACGTTTCCATATCTGCCAAAAGTCGTGAGCAGCTTCTGATTGACAGTCTGCTGAAACGTGGCGCGGATGGGGATTACCAACTCAAGGAGATGAACGAGGTGCTCAACTGTATGCCAAGCATTGAACGGTTGTATCAGAGTGTAGAGCGATTCGCTCATGGCAAGAAGGGTATCGTGTATGCTATCGGTATTGCTCATGCAAGGGCGATTGCGGAGCTCTACAAGTTGCATGGAATAAATGCTGTGGCGATTGACAGTAAGACACCGACTGATGTGCGCAAGAGGTACGTGGAGGAGTTCAAACAGGGAGTTATCCGTGTCATGGTGAACGTGGATGTGTTCAGCGAGGGGTTCGACTGCCCTGACGTGGAGTTCATACAACTTGCCCGCCCTACCCTCTCACTTGCGAAATATCTGCAACAGGTGGGACGTGGTCTGCGGTTGTCGAAGGGCAAGTGTGCATGCATGATAATCGACAATGTGGGGCTTTACCGCTCTTTCGGCTTGCCTACCCGCTCATGGGACTGGAAAGCGATGTTTTTGGGGCGTGAGATAAACAAGGGGATGTCATTTGCCCAAAAGACAAGCAATGGGAACGTATCCTTATTGCAGGATTTGTATGATGTTGCAGACGATGATATGCAGGTTGTGATGACGCACGACCGTCTGCTTGCTTCGCTTCGGGCGAATGGGGTACAACCGTGTAATGTGGATGTACTGCCGTTGAAAGGGTTTGAGAACTCGGAATTGGGGCTCTGGGGACTGAGGCGTGGCAACGTAATTGTGTCAGAGCCAAAATATAACAAGGTGTTGGCAATTTCTGGCAACTTTGCCTTAGTTAGATTTCAGAATATGCGGCTTGGTGTGGTGAATGGTTTGTCGGGAGAAGAAATGCGCTTGGATGATTGCAGAAATGCAACGCTACTGCCCGAAGGATTGCTACAGGTCATAAATGGGAAAAAGGAAATATTGTTTGTGGACTTGCTTAACAACCAGTGGTACAACGAATGTCCGAGAGTGGTGTCTTTCGGGGGAATAGAGCTGTTGCATGTGGGCGACAGATTTTTCAGTCGCACAAAGGTGCCATATTCGGGTGTTGTAGGGATGTCTGAAAGAGCATTCGTAAGGAAAGAGTTTTATCTTGAATTGCATGAATACGGTGTGCCGCCAGTATGTCAAGTGAATAGAAGCGTACCAATGCACCATGCGGTACGGTGCATTGTCGAGGGAGATGACAGATGCGTATATACGCTGTGTGAAATTCTTCCCGACAAGAGTATTGTGGTAATAGACAATGATGGCAGGATTTCACAAATTAAGAATTAAGAATTCATTCTTGCTTGCGATATTGCTGGGCACTTGGATATTAAGTCCTTAACAATAAAAGCCTTCTGCGGAAGGCTTTTATCGTATTACCCCTATAATATCTTTAACTGATTTGCACCCGTGTCTGTCGAGCCATTCGTTTATGCCGTCCCTGACCTTAATTGTTACCGTAGGATCAAGGAAGTTGGCAGTACCAATTTCTATTGCCGTGGCACCAACCATGAAAAACTCAATTGCATCACGGGCATTACTGATACCGCCCAAACCGATGACAGAGATTTTCACAGCCTTTGCCACTTGCCACACCATACGCAGGGCAACTGGTTTCACAGCAGGACCACTTAGTCCGCCAGTTCCGATACTCAACAGCGACTGGCGTTTCTCGATGTCTATCGCCATGCCCATAATCGTGTTTATGAGCGACACACTGTCAGCCCCCTCCGCCTCTACAGCTCTCGCTATGTCAGCGATGTCAGTAACATTAGGTGACAGTTTTACAATTAGCGTCTTGTGGTATCTTGCCCTCACAGCCTTCACAACACTTGCCGCACCCTCGCAGGTAACGCCAAAAGCCATACCACCGTGCTTCACATTGGGACATGATATGTTCAATTCGATTGCGGGAATTTTTTCAAGTGCATCAATACGTGCCGCACATTCGGCATAATCCTCTGGCGAAGAACCGCTTACATTTACAATCATGTTCGTGCCGATACCCTCAATCTCCGGATATATATGCTCACAAAAATAGTCAACCCCTTTGTTTTGCAATCCCACACAGTTGAGCATTCCCGAAGCCGTCTCCGCCATACGGGGATAGTCATTTCCCTCACGTGGGTTAAGGGTAGTACCTTTCACTATAATGCCGCCTAATTCTTCCAAAGGAACAAAATCAGCGAACTCCAATCCATAACCGAATGTTCCCGATGCGGTCATCACGGGATTTTTCAACCGCAAACCGCCTATCTCAACACTTAAATCTGCCATGTCAATTTCTTTACATTAATAACTGGTCCTTCCTTGCACACACATACATTACCATCAGTGGTTTTCTCAACGCAACAGAGACACGCTCCGATACCGCACGCCATCTTGTTTTCCAACGACACCTCACAATCTATATCGTTTTTCACCGCATATTTCGCCACTGCAACCATCATCGGCTTTGGCCCGCAGGTAAATATTCTGTCAAAATGCTCCTCACGGAGAACGGAATGATTGGTAACGAACCCACGCTCTCCCATCGTGCCGTCTTCTGTCGTTACACACACCTTACCGAATTTTTTGAAATCATCGAGCAGCAGAAGATCATTGGCTGACCGTGCGCCAAGCAGGAAAACAGGCTTGCAACCCTTGTCTTTGAGTACCTTTCCGCAGTAAAGCAACGGAGCAACCCCCACCCCCCCTCCAACGAGCAGCACGTTCTCATTGCTGTTGTCTGGCAGAGTAAAGCCGTTGCCAAGCGGCAGCATGCAGTTCAGTGTGTCTCCCTCATTCAAACTTGCAAGTCGTCTTGTACCGTCCCCAATAGCGGCAACGAGCAACGAGATTTCGTTTTTCTCATAGTCAACGAAATTTATTGAGATCGGGCGGCGCAAAAAAGTGGTCGGCGAGCCGTCAACACGCACCTCGACAAACTGCCCGGCTTTCATTTGATGCAGTCCACCCTCCTGCGTGAGTTTTATGAGAACATATTTTTCGTTAATATGCTCAACAGACACAACTATCAAGTCGGAAACAATTTTTTTCATCTTCACGATACCTTAATATATAATATGCAAAGA
>JAJQAR010000122.1 GCA_021203705.1 Prevotella sp.
CTATAGTATGACATATGTTGTTCACCAAAAACTAAATCAGTAATCTTATTGTGTAAAAACTATAACGACTAAATATTTCAAATTCCTACACAAAGTATCACAAATCTTTTATTGCAAGAATATGAGAGATATGGCAATGAATATGAACCCACAAAATGCAAATGGAGTAAAAAAGGATTACTTTTACACTTGGTTGCATGATATAATAAATTGGTTGAAACACTAAAGGCAAAAGTTCTTGAACTAAATGCTGCACCAAAATGGCAAAACTTCCGCAGTCAACTGATTTGCAAGCACTGTAACAATGTAACACTGACAGATATATGATAAAGCAATTTCAAAAAATAAAAATTAAAAATCAAAAATTATGAAAAAATCAACATTACTTAAAACTATGTTGGCTGTGTTGCTACTATCGCTACAAAGTCTACGCTCTCTTGCTTTCTATGTGGATGGTATTTATTATAAGATTACTTCATCAGAGAACCTAACTGTTGAAGTAACTTATAATTCCAACTACAATTCTTATTCTGGTGATGTCATAATTCCATCAAGTGTGGAATATGATGGCATTACCTATTACGTTACAAGTATTGGAAATCTTGCATTCGAAGATAGTAGGGGTCTTAATTCAGTAGAAATACCAAGCAGTGTAACAAGTATTGGTGTACAAGCATTCAATAAATGCTCGGGATTAACTGCTATAAAGATACCATGCAATGTGACGAGCATTAAGAATTATGCATTTGATGGATGTACTAAACTGTCTGAGATAATTTTTGAGGATGGAATCGAAAATATCTCATTAGACACAAAAACTCTTTTTACAGATTGTCCCATTGAAACATTATATTTAGGCAGGGATTTGAGTTATAGTACTGTTCCATTTTCAAATAAGGAATTATTGACAACGCTGACAATAGGTGAAAGCGTTACAACTCTTGGCAATTCTCTTTTCTATGGCTGTACAGGATTAAACTCGGTTACCATTCCGACAAGTGTTACTAATATAGGTACTTCCACTTTTGAGAATTGTACAGGATTAACAGAAGTGAATTATAATGCGATAGCATGCACATCGGCAGGTTCTTCCAGCTCCCCTGTGTTTAGCGGTTGCACTAATCTCTCAAAGATTAATATAGGAGATAAAGTTACTACGATACCTGCATATTTGTTTTATAACTGTACCGCTCTTACTTCATTGACAATTCCTTCTGATGTAACTATTATCGGAGGATTAGCATTCGGCAATTGCTCAGCGTTGACGGAATTAACATATAATGCCACAGAGTGTGGTTTAGAAATATCCTCGTCTGAATATGTTTTCAAGAATTGTGATAATCTAACAATTGCAACGATTGGCGATAATGTTAAAACTATACCGGCAAATTTGTTTTATAATTGCACAGGATTAAGCGGTGTGACGATTGGTACAAGTGTGACATTCATAGGAAGCTCTGCATTCTATGGATGTACTGGACTGAAAGAACTGACTTATAATGCTATTGAATGTACATCTGCCGGTTCTTCTTCCTCATATATCCTTGAGGGATGTACAAACTTGACTAATGTAACAATAGGCGGATATGTAACGACAATTCCTGATTATACTTTTTGTGGGTGTAAGAATTTAACTGGAATAAGCTCATTAAATCCCACACCGCCAACAATATACAGCAATACGTTTGATAATATTACGGAATTGGAGGTTCCGATAGAAGCATTGAATATATATGCCTTGACGGATTATTGGTCAGAAATCCAAAGAATATATGCTAATAGCGGTGGAGATGTATATTATCCTGTACCTATTAAATCCGATGATGAGGCTGTGGTGAATGTAAGTGAAGGAGATGAAACGGGTACAGTTGCAAAAGAAAATGATGTTGTAACCATTAACTCTGTTGATGATGATAGATTAAACGGTTTAGTATTTCTTTATGAAACTGAGATAACAGAAGATCTCATGGCTAATGGCGAATACTCATTTACCGTTACTCAATATCACAAACAAAACACTACTCATACATATTACATAGGTGAGGAGAATGAATATGACATTACAGTTGAAGAAGCTGGTCAGGTTTTATCACAGGTAGGTATAAATACTATCGACAATGTTTACAAACTTAAGATAACAGGCGATATCAACGGCACGGATGTTACTGCAATCCGCAGAATGACGAATTTGAAAGTACTTGATTTGTCAGATGCGAATATTGTAAGTGGTGGAAACAAATACTATGATGATTACTCTACATCCAATAATGTGGTCGGTGATTATTTCTTTTATGACATGAATATATTGAAAGAGGTCACTCTGCCGAATAGTGCAATAAAAATAAAAGAATATGCGTTTGGAAATTGCACGGGTATTGCCTCGATGACAATTTCCAAGGCAGTTACATCCATTGCAAGTTACGCTTTTGCAAATTGTACAGGAATTAAAGTACTTACATTGGAGGATGGCACAGTTGATTTGTCTTTGTCGGGATCTACCGCATCAACCTCCCCATTCTGTGATACTCCAATATCTATTTTATATCTTGGCAGGAATATAAGCTATAATTACATCCCTTTCAAAGAAAAGCAATCATTGACTTCACTGACAATAGGAAAGAACGTTACCGAAATAGGAGAATCTTATTTCTATAACTGTTCCTGTCTCGAGAGTGTGGATATGGGCAATGGCGTGTTAAAAATCGGTAATTCTGCTTTTGAGGGTTGCAAAAAACTAAGCAGTTTAACAATTAGTAGTAATGCAAGTTCTATTGGCAGCAAAGCGTTTTATAATTGCTCAAGTTTGTCTGAAATATATAGCAAAAACGCCACACCGCCTACAATAGAAAGCAATACATTTAGTGGTGTTGACAAAAATACTTGTATCCTTTATGTTCCAGAAGGCAGCATCAACGATTATTGGCTTGATTTACTATGGGGTGAGTTCTTCAATATTATGGAAGTTGAGATAGTCGAGCCTACAATATTAACTTACGCAGCTTCTGACGTATCAATAAATTCTGCAACATTGTCAGGCAATGTTACAGCCGGCAATGAGGATCTTGAAAGCCAAGGTTTCGAGTATTGGACGGACTCCAATGATATACAGACTGTTCTTGCTGACGATACAGAAATGACTGTCTCACTTACTGACTTAGTAGAAGGTACAATGTATTATTACCGTGCTTTCGCAACTACTCAAAACGGTACATATTATGGTGAAACTCTTTCTTTCACAACATTGTTAGGTGGAATAAATAATATCATTGGCGAAGCGACAGAAGTAAGTGGGTATTACACGATTGACGGACAAGTATTAAATGCGCCTGTCAAAGGGGTAAACATCGTGAAGTATGCTGATGGAAAAACAAAGAAAATATTAGTAAGATAAGTAAAAAATTATCGAAAATGGAAAAACGAAAAAGCATAATGGTGAATACGTGTCACCCGAACATACTGAAAAAAGTAAGACAATATGAGGAATTTGGAAAAGAACTTCAAAGGAGAAATTTGGGACAGTATATTTCCGAAACGGGTGAATTTGTTTACGATGATATAAACGAAGCAGAAGTCTCTGCCTTGTTTGATAAATTTATAAACAATAATCAATAAGTAAAGGAAGTAAACAAAAATCATTGGCAACTTAGATTTTGCAGAAAAGTTACATTTTGTAGCATATAAAAAAGCAGTCTACACTTTTTCAGCGCAGGCTGCTTTTATCTATTCAGTAATCTGTTATTTATTCAAACCACGGTTGTTGAACGTTGCGTTAAGCACCTTAAGGTACTTGTGATACTGGTCGTTGTCAAGTACGTAACGCATGTAGGTCAAGTCCTTGTAAACGGCATTCTTTACCATAAATTTACGGCTTTCTCCAGTCTCCTCTGTCGCGTTCATCATGTCTGCGCAGAACTCATTGTGGATGTCCTTCACGTCTTCCAACTGCTCTGCTGTCAGTTCCAAATAGTCTGCTAACTTTGTGTAGTTTACTGACATGTTATAAGCGTTAGTGTTCTCTACACTGTTCA
>JAJQAR010000205.1 GCA_021203705.1 Prevotella sp.
CAGTTGGTTAGAGCGTCAGATTGTGGTTCTGAATGTCGTGGGTTCGAGTCCCACCCTCCACCCATAAATAAAGGGAAGTCCTGAAACAATGGACTTCCCTTTATTTATGGTATATCTGAAAACTATTTCCTGAGGTTCTCCAAGAACAGCATCATGCGGTTGGTTACGTTCACATCGCTGACACCACTGTCAAAATCGAGCGACAAGAGGTTTATATCAGGATAAAAATGCTTTATACGCTTCTCCACACCTTTTGAGATAATATGGTTTGCAATACATCCGAATGGCTGCAAACTAATCACGTTGTGTACCCCATTTGCGGCAAACGACATAATCTCACCAGGCAGAAGCCAGCCTTCGCCAAACTGCGCATTAAGGGTTATTATCTTGTGTGCCTCAGCAGCCTCCTTGAAAATATCACCGAAAGGAACGAAAAACCTGAATTTCCGCGCCAAGTTGTTTACCTGCGCAATCTGGCGTTTCACGAGATTGTAACCGAAAGTGTAAATGAAATCCGACAAGTGGCGGTCTTCTACATGTGTCTTGACGTTCACTTTCTTATTCACGAAAGCCTGAACAAAGAAGTCAGTTATTATCGGTGGCATCACCTCAACACCCTTTCCTATAAGCCATTCTATCACATTCTTATGAGAGAACGGATTGAATTTCAGGAAAATCTCACCTACAACACCCACTTTCGGACAGTTCTTATCCTCACAGATACCGTTAAAGTCTTCAGCAGCCTGCTCAAGGCAGTCATACAGTTCGTTTGTGCGAGACTCCGTAATCAACTTATTCGCCTTATCCAAATAATCGTCTTTCAGTTTTTTAGCAAGTCCCTCTTCTTTCTCCCTAACGGCAGCAGCATAGTAGAACTTTGAAAGACAGTCGGTATAAAGTATCGTGCGCAAAGCCAATGGCAACACCTTCATCCAGTTGATCTTGAAACCAGGCTGAACATTACCAAGCGACTCACCAAAGGTGATTGTGATAACAGGAACGTCTGAATACCCCGCATCGGCAAGTGCCTTCTTGATAAGAGCCACATAGTTGCTTGCCCTGCACTGACCGCCAGTCTGCGTTATTGCCACGGCACACTCTTTCGGGTCGTACTTGCCATTTGCGAATGCCTTCACCACATCACCGACAATCAGAGTGGCAGGATAGCACACTTCATTATTGGCGTATCTCAGTCCCCATTCGCTTGATTCTGTATCACTCAAAGGCAAGTTCTCCACATCATATCCCAAAGCATGGAACACTGATGGGATAAGAGGGGACAGGAATGGAGTGAAAAACGGTGCAAGAATCTTGCGGTGACGGTCTTTCTTTTCATAAATGGCTGTCGTGTTTGAAGCCAGAGCCTCACCATTGTTCTTAATATCCCCATTTTGTATTTTGAGGCTCTCCACAAGCGACCTTACACGGAGTTTCATGGAGCCCACATTACTTATATCATCAAGTTTTAAGAGAGTAAGCGACTTTCCATAACGGAACAATAAATCACGCACCTCATCCGTAAGGAACGCATCAGGACCGCACCCAAAGGAAGTCATCTGCACGAACTGCACGTCATTTCCTTGTGAGGCGCACCACCCTGCCGCCTTCAATATTCTATTCGGGTAAGCCCATTGCGCTACGAAATTCACCTCATGTGAAGACTTACCATCCTGTCGCCTTACTATATCATCAGTAATCACATCAATGCCTAAGTCAGCTATCATCTCCGAAACATCATGTTGTATCAGAGGATCGGTATGGTAAGGACGGCCGGCGAGCAACACTGTCAGGCGTTTCTCTTCTTTCGCCTTCTGTAATATTTTCTCGTTATGCTCAACGATAGTGTCCATATATTGTTCCAACTCCTTCTCAGCCTTTGTAAAAGCCGACTTCACCTCACTTTCCTTTACTCCGAATATTGAAAGGTATTCAACACACTGCTTAAAGAGTAACTTGCGGCTTTTGAAACTTATTGCAGGAGAATCGATAGGAACATTAGCATTCTGTACGCTTTTCACCACGGCGGAATACCCTGTCACCACAGGACAGTTGTAACTGTTCTGATCGTTAGCGTTTTTCTCGTGTATCACGAAAGGCAGGAAAATGCGGTCAACTTTCTTCTCTACAAGATTTTCAATATGCCCATGCACCAACTTTGCCGGGAAACAGATATTATCCGACATCACCATGCGTGCACATTGCTCATAACCGTCAATCACCGAAGGAGATGACAAAACTGTCTTTATGCCGCACTGCGTGAACAGTGTATGCCAAAAAGGATACTCCTCATACATGTTCAGCACTCTCGGAATACCTATCACGGCACAAGGAGTCTGCAGCTCATCATTTCTGTTGAACAATAAATCATTCTTGAAAAGATAGGCATTGACACCCCTATGCTTGTCCTTCCCTCCGTTGGTGAACACCTTCTCGCATTTGTTTCCAGAAAAATAAGTACCACCATTCTCAAACCTATAACGAGTAACCATACATTGGTTATGGCAACCCTTACAGTTTTGTATTCGGGAAGTATAATGAGCCTTATTTATTATATCGTCGAGAGACAGCACCTCGCCCTGGTGCTGCATTGCGTAAAGAGCACAACCGAAGGCACCCATCAGTTCGGGGGTATCACAACGCCTTACCTCCGCACCAGTAAGAATTTCCAAGGCGCGTACCACGGCATCGTTACGCATTGTACCGCCCTGCACCACTATATGCTGACCCAAAGAGGAAACATCTTTCAATTTCAATACCTTATAAAGGCAATTCTTCACAACAGATACAGCAAGACCAGCAGCAATATCACTGATAGTAGCACCTTCTCGAAGGGCTTGTTTCACCTTCGAGTTCATAAACACGGTACAACGTGTACCTAAGTTGCACGGAGACTGCGAACCACATGCCGCCACCGAGAACTCCTGCGGAGTATAACCGAGTGTCTTTGCGAATGTTTCAACAAAAGAGCCGCAACCAGAAGAACATGCCTCATTTATTTCTATGCGGTCAATAACACCGTTGTCGATGAATATCGCCTTCATGTCCTGTCCACCGATGTCAAGGATAAACGACACTTGCGGGTCAAGATGTCTCGCCGCCAAGTAATGCGCTATCGTCTCAATCATCCCTGAATGTAACTGGAATGCCGCCTTGATAAGATCCTCTCCATAGCCAGTAGAACAACTGCCTAATATATTCAAAGTGGCGTGCAGACGTTTACATTCATCCTGCAACAAACCCAAGCCTTTCTCAACAGCATTTATCGGATTGCCTCCGTTGTTGCCGTAATATGAGAACAACAGTTGTTTGTCGTTGTCAAGAACAGTGATTTTCGTTGTCGTAGAACCGGAATCAATGCCTAAGAACACATTATTAACACCTTCCTTGAGCGATGACTTATGTATAATATTATCAGAAATGCGCTTTTTCCAATCTGAATACTCATCACTGTCAGCAAATATCGGACTGATTCCGGAAATCACCTTTATCGGTACGACAGCAGTTCCTTGTATCTCTGAAATGACGGAAGAAAGACTTTGCACCTTATCTTCCACTTTGCATGACAGTGCGGCACCTATGGCAGGTATCAACGCCCCATTTTCGGGCATTACAACATCATTTTCCGAAATAGACAAGTAATCGATGAAAGCATTGCGGAGAGCTGGGATGAATGTCAGAGGACCACCGCAGAAAAGCAAGGGCGGCTTTATGTCAAAACCATGCGCCAACGTTACTACCGTCTGCACTGCAACAGCATGGAATATAGATGCGGCAATATCCTCACGGCAGACATTATTTGCCAAAAGATTTTGTATGTCGGTCTTGCAGAACACACCACAACGGGAAGCAATAGGATATATTCGTGTGGAAGCCAATGCCAAAGCGTTCAACTCACTGATATCAGCATTCAGCAATATCGACATCTGGTCAATGAAAGCCCCCGTACCACCTGCACAGTTGCCGTTCATACGCAAATCTGAAGCCTTACCATCCTTGAAAAACACTACTTTGGCATCC
>JAJQAR010000358.1 GCA_021203705.1 Prevotella sp.
GTTGTAAAGGTTATTGCAATGATGAGTCAAATAATATTGACGATATCAGAGACATCGTGCAGATATCTGTGTCATTGTGCAGATGCCTGTGCAATGAAGGAGGGTAATATGTTGACATTATACGGTGAAAGAATAGTCAAAGAAAATGATCTGGAAATCTCTGTATGCATTTTAACAGATCCGGATAAAATGACAACAACTCTTAAGGTTAATGGAATAGGCAAGGCCTTTTTAAAGATGAATGAATGGAATATATCTGAGGAGAAGATAAACAGTGCATTGGAGCAGAACCATAACTGGCTGGTTAAAAAATACACCATTGTCCAGAAAAATCTGTCCGGATACCGTAATGTAGCAGATGCAAATGCAATCTTGGTTGAAGGCACAGAGAGACCGCTTGTCTTGGGACATCATCCTGGTATCCATCCGGACAGAGTGGAGGTATCTACGCTTATTCCGACATGGGAAATTGAAGATCTTTACGAAAATATGTACGGACAGAGGTTTATGCAGCTTGCAGACAGGCTTGCAGACAGCCTTGACCGCAAGCCCATGTCTATGAAATTCCGTGACTTAAGTTCATACTTTGGTTACTGCAATTCCAGAGGAGAAATTTCTTTTAACTATATTCTTCTGATGCTTCCGCAGAGGTTCCAGGAGTGTGTCATCTGCCATGAATTGTGTCATCTGTATTACATGGACCATTCTGCAAACTTCCATGCAATGTTAGATAAGATATATCCGGCCAACAGAGAAGTAAACAAGGAACTTAATAAACTTTCATTCCTTTGCGGGTTATACAAAGGCCTGTTCTATGAAGATAATGGGTTTACTTTTGACTCCACAGATTACGGGTATTATATATAGTCTCATCCTGTTGCTCACTGCTTGTCATTTGTTAATCCGTGACTGTGGTTATGTTGCAGCAGTGCGTGCATTACGGCAATGTATGTGCTGCAGCAATGTGAGAGTATTGGATGAGTAATGCGCAATATATACAGGTACAGAAGGATAGTGCAGTCATAGCTGCGCCGTCCTTTTTTTGCTTTGAGACAAAAGCTTTCGGACAAGGTTATCCGGCTTTTTTTTGTCCATATATATTGACGGTTAGTCTGTCATGAGTGTGTTTTTGGAATTCTTGGGTTACTATTTACGATTTGGCGCAAATTGCGCAATTTACGCAATTTGCCAAAATTTTACTTCAGAAAACATATTGACAGTAACCTATTGCGTCTGTTATACTCCGGTTTTCAACACCCCATACTATAAAATCAGATCCCCAGCGAGTATTATGTTCAACATTCATATCCTTTGATTTTGGATATATATCTGTACGATTTACTCACTGGGGCTTATTCTAAAACTTTAATTTTATGAGCGTATTTTCGGGATAAAATCACCTCTAATTTTGTTGCATACATTTTCGTCAGAAAAATTTTTTTTTAAAATTTTCGGGTTGCTTTTGGGTTATTTCAGGAGGGGTCTAATTCTTCTGTTCAGCGTGGATGCGAAGTTATATTTGTAGTCCAAGCCAAGGCCTGTCAGTTTCTCCAGAGATCTCATCACCTTGCCGGCTTTGTATGTAGCCGTATACATGCCTTTGTCTTCATTAACTGTCATGAGTTTCAGTGTTTTTTGCAGATTGTCAGGAGTGACATGGCAACCAATTTGATCAAGTTTCACTTCAAGCAGCCTTTCAACAAGCAGTGCAGTATAGCAGATAAGGAAATGAGCTCTAATGCGTTTCTCTAAACGATGATATATGGGTCTGCTTTTGAGATTATGCTTCATTATACGGAAGCAGTATTCAATCTTGTATCTTCTGTGTGAAATTTCAACAATTTTCTTAACGCTGCATACCAGGTTAGTGGCAATACAGCTATATCCGTCATATTTTTCTTCATCAATGATTCTCTGCTCGTCAATGACGTAGTTTACTTTAACAGTCTCACCTTTGGAATTAGTCCTAACCGTCTTAATGAAACGCCTAATATCATTGGGCGTTTTCTTAATATCCTCGGGGTTTGGAGTAGTTGCAATAAGCTGTTTAGCCCGTTCAATCTGGCCTGCACGGACAGCTCTCTGGTATGCCTGCAGCTTTCTGGAGAAGGTCATGATAAGATATTGGTCAATCTTGTCTTTAGTCTTTATCTTTATAAAATTGCCATCTTTATCTTTCACAGGTTTGCCATTGCTGTCTCTTTTAACGTCGTAAGAGCCAAGATCCGGATAAACATCTGCTTTAACAATCTTGTAAGCAAAGTCATTGAACAGCGGATCTTTCTTGCTTAATGTGGGATCAAGTGCTTCTAATTCCGCTATAGTAATAGGTGTATCGTCAGAAAGCAGTCTGTAATCATAATTCCGCTATAGTAATAGGTGTATCGTCAGAAAGCAGTCTGTAATCATAATCATTAAACAGTGCTTTTTTAAACACATCCTTAAGTTCCTTGCAGGACTGGGACACTACAAAATGTCTTCCTCCCATACTGTTGAACTTGCGGATATTATATGTGCCAAGTGAACCATCGGCACAGTAGACAAAGTCTGTTTTATCATCCTGCAGCATATCACAGACTTGCTCCTCTAAAGGGATAGCGGTAGTGCATTCTGCTGTGTTGCCAGGTGACAGACACATAGTAATCGGGATACCGTCGGTGTCTGTGAAAAGCCCCATCTGAACTATTGGATTAGGCCTGTGCTCCTTGCTAATGCCATATCTTCTCATTGGCCTGGGAAGAGCAAGTATTTCACCGGTGTCCGGATCCACAAAATACTGGTCAGGCCCATCAGTCTCGCAGTAAAAATTTGTGCCATCAAAGTAAAGCGTTGTCAGATCTCTCTTAACAATTTTGTTGGATTTCTTGTAAAGCCATTTAAGATATGATTCTTCATTCTTGTGGTCTTCATCTCCAACAAGCACGTCCATGAACCTGAGGATATCATAATACCCAAAATCAAAATTACCATAATAACAGTTCAGTTCCTTGCTTTCAGCAAGTTTTGAATCCGGATCAATGATCCTGTCATATACAAGAAATCTCAATATATCGAAAGCATCATACTCGAATTCATAATCCTTGTAGTGTGTTGTAGTATATTCCTTGAGTTTCAGGTCCTTCATAATATACTGAAGATAGAAGTATCCAACATTTGTCTCCGTGGATTCTCCCTCCTCATTATCAACATTTTCTACCTTTTCATCAAGGTTATATTTGACATCAAAAAACCTTCTGTTCTTGTTTTCCTCATTCCATTTTGCTATCTCGGATTTAACATAAGCACGAGGATCATCATGCTCTTTAAGAAGTTCGGAGTGCTTCCCAAAGTAAATCACATTCATGCTTGAAACTTTTTTGCCAACACGAATTCCTACCTGTCCATAGTAGGAAGGGTCCTTAGCCTTGGAGACATAGATCTTCATACCATTTTCTCCATCTTTCCAGTTTCTTCTATTATAACACACCCTATGCAACATATGCAACAAAAATGGGGCATAAATTTGACAAAAATTAAGAAAAAATTCGCCCATTTTTTGAATTTGTATAGTCCATAGCATAAAATAAAAAAGTGCCGTTTCTGTCATATATATGGACAAAAACGACAACGCAAAAATTAGTTCGTGTACTATGAAAACTTTAAAATCGTGCCAGAATGGCCTCGGAGGGGTGTTGAAAACCCGAGTGGTTGTAACTTAGGACTGGGGAAGAGGAATATGAGATTGTAGTAGATGCCGCATTAAATACTGGTGCAGCACTGCAGGGATGTACAACAAATGGCAGCAGGATGTGCCTGGACACAAAGACAGAGAGTACAAAATCTGTCTGCCGGGACGGCCGTAAGACCGCACAGAATGGTGTAAAGGCCGGAAATATTATGATTATTTTATAAAAAATGGTGTGCAACGCTTTTAATTCATTGCATACTTTCCGGAAATGGGGTAAAATATCAGTACAATCCGGTTTTCAACACCCCATACTATAAAATCAGATCCCCAGCGAGTATTATGTTC
>JAJQAR010000193.1 GCA_021203705.1 Prevotella sp.
CAACAAGGTGGACAAACCCAACTGCCGCCCGGAAGAAGTTTACGAAATGGTGTTCGACTTGATGTTCTCCCTCAATGCGACAGAAGACCAGTTGGACTTCCCCGTTGTCTATGGCAGTGCTAAAATCGGTTGGATGGGCGAGGACTACAAAGTTCCTACTAACGACATTACTTACTTGCTCGACAAGATCATTGAGGTAATCCCCGCCCCTCGCGTAATCGAAGGCACACCACAGATGCTTATCACAAGTCTCGACTACTCCAACTATCTCGGACGCATCGCCGTAGGACGTGTTCACCGTGGCACCCTCTCCGAAGGCATGAACATCACAGTAGCCCACCGCAACGGTACTCTCGAAAAAACAAAAATCAAAGAGCTCCATACTTTCGAGGGCATGGGGCATGTGCGCACTAAGTCTGTCAGCAGTGGAGACATCTGCGCCATCATCGGACTGGAACATTTCGAAATCGGCGATACGATATGCGACTTCGAGAACCCGGAACCTCTGCCGCCTATCGCCATCGACGAGCCTACTATGAGCATGCTCTTCACTATCAACGACTCGCCTTTCTTCGGCAAGGAGGGCAAATATGTTACCAGCCGACATATCGGTGACCGTCTGCAAAAAGAATTGGAAAAAAACCTCGCCCTGCGTGTTGAGCCTTTCCCGGAATCTACGGATAAGTGGATTGTCAGCGGGCGTGGTGTCCTCCACCTCTCTGTCCTCATCGAGACAATGCGCCGTGAGGGTTACGAGTTGCAGGTTGGACAGCCGCAGGTTATCTACAAGGAAATTGATGGCGTGAAGTGTGAGCCTATCGAGGAACTCACCATAAATGTGCCGGAGGAGTATTCCAGCAAGATGATCGATATGGTTACACGGCGTAAAGGTGAACTGACTTCAATGGAGACTCAGGCTGACCGTGTGAACATCGAGTTTGACATCCCTTCACGTGGTATCATCGGTTTGCGTACCAACGTACTTACTGCCAGTCAGGGCGAGGCTATCATGGCACACCGCTACAAGGAATATCAGCCCTACAAGGGGGACATCACACGCCGTGTTAACGGCTCTATGATTGCAATGGAAACGGGCATGGCTTACGCCTACTCTATCGATAAACTACAGGATCGTGGCAAATTCTTCATTGACCCGGGTGAGGATGTTTATGCCGGCGAAGTTGTCGGTGAGCACGTTCACGAGAACGACCTTGTAATCAACGTTACGAAAGCAAAGCAACTTACCAACACCCGTGCCAGTGGTTCCGATGAGAAGGCGCACATCATCCCCCGCCTTGTCCTCTCTCTTGAAGAGGCTCTCGAATACATCAAGGAAGATGAGTTCGTCGAGGTAACCCCCAAGAGCATGCGCATGCGCAAGGTAATACTCGACCACAACGACCGCAAACGTGCCAACAAATCATAAATTATTGCGAAATAAAAAAATCCGAAGTTTTAAACTTCGGATTTTTTTATTTCGCATACGCTACGCTCCTTGTTTCCCTTATCACGGTGATCTTCACCTGACCAGGATACGTCATTTCGTTTTGTATCTTTGTAGCAATCTCGCCCGACAGCTTTTCCGTATCGTTGTCGTCCAACTTGTCAGCTCCCACTATAACACGGAGCTCACGACCAGCCTGTATTGCGTATGTCTTTGTAACACCAGGATAACTCATTGCTATCGCCTCCAAATCATTCAGACGCTTGATATAAGCCTCTACAATCTCACGGCGGGCACCAGGACGCGCACCACTGATTGCATCGCAGACCTGAACAATCGGAGCAAGCAACGTATTCATCTCCATCTCGTCATGGTGTGCGCCTATGGCATTGCAAATATCTGGTTTCTCCTTGTATTTCTCCGCAATCTTCGCCCCATAAAGTGCGTGCGGCAACTCGCTCTCCTCGTCTGGCACCTTGCCGATATCATGCAACAGTCCTGCCCTCTTCGCCTTCTTCGGATTCAGTCCAAGCTCTGATGCCATTACTGCACAAAGATTAGCAGTCTCACGGGCATGCTGCAACAGATTCTGACCGTAACTGGAACGGTATTTCATCTTTCCGATTACACGGATTAGTTCCGGATGCAGACCGTGTATTCCAAGATCTATCGCAGTCCTCTTTCCCGTCTCTATTACCTCGTTCTCAAGCTGCTTCTTAACCTTTGCCACAACCTCCTCAATACGTGCCGGGTGTATTCGACCGTCTGCTACCAACTGGTGCAACGCAAGGCGGCATATCTCCCTCCGTATTGGGTCAAAAGCGGATATCACTATTGCCTCCGGCGTATCGTCAACAACAATCTCAACGCCCGTAGCTGCTTCAAGCGCACGGATATTGCGACCCTCACGACCGATTATGCGACCCTTCACCTCGTCGTTCTCTATGTGGAACACACTCACAGAGTTCTCTATCGCCGTCTCCGTCGCTACCCGCTGTATCGTCTGTATCACGATCTTCTTCGCCTGGGCATTGGCGTTCAGCTTCGCCTCGTCCATTATCTCGTTGATATAACTTGCCGCATCTGTACGTGCCTCATCCTTCAAACTCTCTACAAGTCGGTTCTTCGCTTCCTCAGCACTCAACCCTGACAGCTCCTCTAATTTAGCACGCTCCTGCGACTGCATTTTCTCGAGTTCGGCACGCTTTGCCACAATGTATTTCTTCTCACTTTCAATACGCTGTATCTGCTGGTCAACCTCCTGCTTCTTCCGACCAAGATCTTCCTGACGCTGGTTGAGCGTCATCTCTCGCTGCTTGAGCTTGTTCTCCGACTGCTGGAATTTCTGGCTCCGCGCCTGTGCCTCCTTCTCAAGTTCTGCCTTATCGTTGAGGTATTTCTCCTTTACTTGCAGCAGTTTCTTCTCCTTCAACACTTCTGCCTCCTTCTTGGCAGTATTCATCATCGTCTGGTATTTCCCGGTAACTACGTACCTGAAAATAACGTATCCGCCAAAGCCGCCGACAGCGAGACCCACTATCACGGCAATAATAATATCTAATGACATTTCTTTATTTTTTTTGTTAATATTCTCATCTCCGATAATGCTGCAACGCCTTCGGCAATATCTCCATTTCAGGATTTCTCGCCTAATGTGCTCTCTATTTCCGCAGTGAGTGTCTTGAGAATATCTTCGTAGGGCTTTGTGTCATTGCGCTCCTTCAAAAATTCATGGTTTAGTGCAATATCTATCATAGCCATATACAGTATCTCCTTCATGCTCTTACTCGATATATAATGCTCCGCATAACGGTTTACTGTATCTGTTATAAGCTTCGCCGCATTACGGTAAAATGGCTCCTCATCCTGTACTACATTTACAGGAATGTCCATATCGTAAACGTGCAGTCTTATATGTATTATTCTTTCCTCTCCCTCCATCACTGCGTGCCTGTTACTCACTTAACAGCGTGATACATTTGTTTACGTCCCTGATCAGCCCCGCAATCTTCCGCTTAGCAACCTCTATGTCCCTGTCGGTGATCTCCATCATCTTGGCCATCTTGAGACCCTCACAATCCCTGTGCGCCTGCTCCAAACTCTCCCTCAACCTTGCCATCTCACTTTCTTGCGTGCTAATCCTCGCATAAAGTTCCTCGTTCTCCTTCTTTATCTTTTCATATTGAAGAATTAACTGCCTTATGCGGGTGGTAAACAACGTCAAGGTTCTGTCATTGTCAGTCATCACAAAGATTTTGCCCACAAATTTACTTTTTTTTCTTCATACTGCAAAATTAATTCAATCTATTTTAGTAAAATACAAACATATTGACATTTATCCCCTCTTTTTCACATACAAATTATCATACATTTCATACAAAAAACAACCTGCACTTTTCGGTGCAGGCTGCTTCTTAATTATTCTGTAATCTGTTATTTATTCAAACCACGGTTGTTGAACGTTGCGTTAAGCACCTTGAGGTACTTGCGGTACTGGTCGTTGTCAAGCACGTAACGCATATAGGTCAAATCCT
>JAJQAR010000348.1 GCA_021203705.1 Prevotella sp.
TATTAATGATAATTATCTCTATTGTCATAAGATGTTACAAATATAAACCTTTATCATTATATACCAAACAAAAAAATAAAAAAAGTGAAGAATTTGACGATTTTATTGATGTAGTTACTCTTTTTATGGCAAATAAAAGATATTTTTCGTACTTTTGCGCCTACTTTTATAATATCCGAAACGATAGAATATGTTCAGACTTACCACAATAACAAAAAACTTGCTGATAATCAACGTGCTGATGTTTATCGCCACGTGGGTGTTCAGCCGTCAGGGATTAGATCTTAATAAATTGTTGGGACTGCATTTCATCTTAGCATCCAATTTCAGCATATATCAGTTGTTCACGTATATGTTCATGCATGCGAATTTTGAACACCTGTTCTTCAATATGTTCGCCCTGTGGATGTTCGGATGTGTGGTTGAGAACGTATTGGGCTCCAAAAGATTTCTCACCTATTATTTAATATGTGGTGTCGGTGCCGGTATAATTCAGGAAATAGCTCAGTTCGGCTCGTTCTATCTCCTCGCAACTGAACAGTTTCCCGGTATTACTGCTGGGGAAATATTGACGGTAGCTCACAACAGTGCCACACTGCTCAACGGTTGGACTACGGTAGGTGCTTCGGGTGCTATATATGCCGTACTTCTCGCCTTCGGTATGATATTCCCCAACGAGAGGATATTTATCTTCCCCTTGCCGTTCCCGATAAAAGCTAAATGGTTCGTAGGTATATATATTCTGATAGAATTATTCTCCGCTATTAATACTACCAGCGACAACGTCGCTCATTTCGCTCACCTCGGCGGCATGTTGTTCGGCTATTTCCTAATACGCTACTGGCGCAACAACCCCGGCGGCGGAAATTACGGAAGGAACAGAGGACAACAGTTTTTCGACAACCTGAAAAACAACTGGGAACGCCGTTCCAACCGTAAAGCCGACAATGCTCAGCACAACGACAACCAAAGGAAAGAATCTGACTGGGATTACAATGCCCGCAAAAAAGCTGATATGGATGAGATAGACCGTATATTAGATAAGGTGAGACGCAGCGGTTACGACAGCCTTACTGAGGAGGAGAAGAAAAAACTGTTTGACGGCGGCGACAGATAATTGTAGCGGTTAGAGAATATTATGCTAAGGCGTTTAAAGACTTTCACATTACAGATTATTGCCGGTGTCAATATCATCACGGCAATCATAATGTTCCTGATTGGTATGTCCGACCGTATCAATCCTGTTGTACACCCCATGCTCTCTAACATCGGACTGCTGTTTCCTGTATTACTGTTCATCAACCTATGCTTCCTCATCTTTTTCATCTTCTTCAAAAAAAAATATATAATAATTCCTTTTCTGGGGTTCGTTATATGTTATTTCCCTATACGTACATACACCCCATTGAATATCAACGGCAACACTCCCGACAGCGCGATAAAAGTTCTTTCTTATAATGTCTTCTCTTTCTGTAATGATGGCGCACCTGCTGACCACCCTAACCCGATTATCGACTACATAGTAGAGAGCGACGCCGACATCGTGTGCCTTCAGGAGGGCTGGCTGAACGAAGAAATTGACAACCTCACAAAAGCCTCTTATCCTTATCGTGACTCGGTGATAAACATAAAGAGCGGACTGTGCATCGTGATGCTCAGTAAGTTTCCCATCGTATCGAAAGAACAAATAAAATATAAGTCTAAGGGGAATATGAGTGCGGCTTTCAAGGTGAATATAGGAAAAGACACTACAACTGTGATAAGCAACCACTTCGAAGCTACTGGTCTCTCCCTCGACGACCGTGCCGTTTTCAAACAAATGGTGAGGGGAAAATCTGAGAAGGATATTATGAAAACAGAATCTAAACACCTCATAGCTCAATTAGGGGAGTCCTCTAAAATCCGTGCTCCACAGGCTGAAACCGTGGCAAACTATATCAAAGAATGTGGCGGAAGCATTATACTATGCGGTGACTTCAACGACAGCCCTATTTCCTATACCCATAGGACACTTGCCAAAGTGCTCAACGACTGTTACGTTGCCTCTGGTAACGGTCCTGGAATTTCCTACCATCGAAACGCTATGTTCGTAAGAATAGATAATATAATGTGCTCCAACGACTGGATACCTTATAGCTGTAAAGTGGACAGAAGTATAAGTTATTCCGACCATTATCCCATTTATTGCTGGTTGGACAGACGTGCAAAAGATAAAAAATAACAATAAAAGCATTTAAATTTCTCTAATCTTAAAAAAATAACTATCTTTGCACGCTGTATGTCTAAGGGGTACATGAATGTGGCACTAATTTGCCATTATATGCGTACATAACCGCAATTCAACGTTAATCACTTGACACTGGCAACCCTTAATAAATCGGGAACACTTAATTCGTAAATCTAAGAATAAAAAATTATAAACAAAAATGCAAAACAAAGGAATTGTAATTGTTACAGCCGTGTTGCTGACTCTTGCAAGCATTTTCTATTTGTCTTTCTCCGTTGCCACTAACTACTATGACAAGCAGGTAGCGAAGATTGAAGACCCTATTGCCCAGGAGAATTATAAGGATTCTGTGAAGTACTTAGGTATCTATTCATATCAGAAGTGTTTGGAGACTCAGATCGGTCTTGGTCTTGACCTGAAAGGCGGTATGAATGTGATCCTCGAGATTTCCGTTCCTGACGTTGTCGACGTATTGGCAGACCACAAGACTACACCTGCCTACGTTAAGTCAATGCAACAGGCAAAGGCTGAGGAAGAAAAGAGCCAGAGTGATTTTATATCCCTCTTTATCAAGTACTATCATCAGAATGCACCAGGTCACAGACTTGCTGAGATTTTTGCCACACAACAGTTGAAAGGTGAGGTAAGCACGCAAAGCTCTGACGCTGAGGTTGAGAAAGCGTTGCGTTCAGAGGTACAGGCTGCTATCGACAACTCTTATAATGTTGTTCGTAACCGTATAGATAAGTTCGGTGTCGTTCAGCCTAATATCCAGAAACTGGAAGGGCAGGAAGGACGTATCATGGTCGAGATGCCTGGTATACGTGAACCGGAGCGTATCCGTAAGTTGCTCCAAGGAAGTGCCAACCTTGAGTTCTGGGAGACATACAACAGCCAGGAGATTGCTCCTTTCCTGCGCCAACTGGATCAAAGAATTGCCAGTTTGGGAACAGGTGTTGACACTACCGCTACAGTAAAAGACAGTGTCGAGGTAGAGAACGAGGTAGCAGAAGCAACAGAGGCTAAACCGAAATTCCAGATTAAGAAGGATGATAAGGCGGCAGCAGAAAAGGCTGGTGAGCGCGATGCTCAGATTGAACAGGCAAAGAAACGCAACCCACTGCTTGCCTTGTTGCAGCTCGCATCACAGAATTCCCTTAGCATCGTAGGCTATGCCAACATGCGCGACACTGCGGAAATAAACAAGATTATATATTCTGAAGTTGCAAAACAGGTATTGCCCTCTGACTTGAAATTGTTGTGGAGTGCGAAACCTGCTGACGGTTTGTCTGTAAAGAACGTATACGAGCTCCATGCTATTAAGGTTACACAGTCAAACGGCAGAGCTCCTCTTGAAGGTGATGTGGTTACCACAGCAAAGGATGAGTTCAACAACCTTACCGGCCGTCCTACCGTCAACATGACAATGAACTCCGACGGTGCACGCCGCTGGGCTGTTCTTACAAAGACAAATGTAGGCAGGGCAATAGCTATCGTCCTTGATGGTGCCGTATACAGTGCACCACGTGTTAACAGTGAGATTTCCGGCGGTAGTTCCGAAATCAGTGGTAACTTCACTATCGAGGATACAAAAGACCTCGCCAACACCCTTATCTCAGGACGTATGCCTGCTCCGGCTCGTATCGTTCAGGAAGATGTCGTAGGTCCTTCTCTCGGTGCTCAGTCAATACGTCAGGGTGTGATGTCATTCATCTTCGCTTTCATCCTCCTTATGATTTACATG
>JAJQAR010000083.1 GCA_021203705.1 Prevotella sp.
GTTCATACCATTGCGGCAAGGCTTCGCAAAAAAAGAAATAAGAAAGTATTATTGCTTGAGAGTTATGTGTTGGGGTTATTATTGCTACTTATGGCCATTATTATCCTTTCTTTCAGTTCCTCTTTCTCAACTTGGGAAAGAGAATCGTCAAGAATTTCATTACCGAAAAGGTTTATGCCCATTGAGGATTCGGAAATTTGCTTGTCTGTCATCACGCTTATTTTATCGTATGACGACAAGAAAAGTGTTTTGTACTCTTAAACAGAAGCTGATTTTGTAGCCAAGCAACGCAATTTCGACAGGCTGCGGTGCATGAGATTACGGACAGACTGGTAATTAATGCCCATAATCTGGCAGATGTCATTGTATTTAAGTCGTTCTATATAATAAAGGTCTATTATCTGTCGCTGTCTTGGAGACAAATGCTTCATATAATCAGAAACTGTCTCTGTACGTTTCCGCTCCTCCTCCAAATACTCAAGATCGTACTCATCATCGTCACCAAAGGCATTAAAGCTATTATCGTCTATTTCTCTATCACACAAATGACTGTTGTGGCGGAACTCATCATTAATCCTGTTCCTCAACGAGGCATATAAATATGATTCGATGTTGACGACCGTATCCAACTCATGTCGCTTCATGTAGAGCTTCACGAAAACATCCTGTATGCAATCTTTTATCATCTCACGGTCGAAGGAATAAGTCAACCCAATTGCGAAAAGATTGTCAACAGTCTTGTCGTATAGTTCAGAAAAGTTTATCATAAGTATCCGTTTTAAGCAAATACCAATCAGTTTATTTTAGTCTCTCAAGCCAGAATACAGAATCATCATCCGTTACTTCTACCTTGATGTTATATTTATCCTTTATTCCTGTGCTTTTCTTTAATGTCTTAACCTCACCGCTATGAACATCAATGGAATGTATTCTATACGTTCCTGGTTCCACTTCAAGGCCATGAATTGGTGCGCCATGAGTATATACGACATATCCTATATTCGGATCACCGATAATCAATATGTCGGAATCGCCCTCACCACTGATATAGTTCATCTTCACAACATCAGTGAGGAATTTCTCATCTGTAACATTGACATTCGGGCAAGAACCACCACCCATGAGTATTGCCCAGCCGAAATTCGGATAGTCCTGTGCATAGAGCGTAACCGCTTTGTCAGGATAGAGGGTACGGTACTCGTGTACAGCCTTGAAAGTCTCCGCAAAGCCCATCTTACCAACCAATATCTTACGTTTCAACTGTCGTGGAGCCATATTCATGCCCGCCGAAGGAGCGAAAATGCTGTCAGTGTTATAATGCCAATACCGGATGTCGATGATGTCCACTACTTTTGAAAGTATCGGGTCGGCAAGGATAGCGTCTTGTGCGTCCTTCGTACAACTTAGGGCAATCATCGGATGCAGTCCCGTCTCTTTCTCCCATTCTGCAACGGTCTCTAACCAGAAACGTACAAAATGCAATGGTCCAGTATATTCCTCACTCGTCAATTGCACCACATTGCTGTTGCTGCTGAAATTATCAAGACATTGACGAATATACTGCTTATGAAGCGGCACTAATACACTGTCGGTAACATCATAAAACTGTTCCGCCATAAAAATTCGTTTGTCACCAGTGAAAGGCACAGGCTCAGGAAAGTCAGTACCATTCACGTTGTTAACAGGCCGCCATGGGCAGTCAACCCAATGTGCGCCAGCCTCAAGAATATTATGTTGAAAATAGTTTTGGTGAAACAGCAACTTGCCCTGCCCAGCGCCTTTCTGTGCAAACTCCTTCAGGCGTTTCCAATACCACCTATTGGGTTTTGTGAGATCGTAAAGAGTAAGACCATCCCATGCCTTTCCCTCACCGGTACGAGAGAAGGGCTGCTCATAGAACGGAGCCCACACATCACCGTCGGCCCTACTGACACGCTCATGGTCAGTGCGACGTAAGTCGTACCACAGTCCATAGTTATGGTCAAGCATGCAATAGTTTTCCTTTACGAGGTAGTCTACCACATCATCAATGCGGTCAGTAAGTCCTGTTCCCTCACGGCCAGGAACAAAACGTGTTATCGCTGGTTTAGCTCCAAGCTTCAGGAAGCTGTCTTTCACTCTGCCGTTCCACCAAGGTATATGATAACGGTTGCCCACGATAAGTTTTCCATCGAAAGTGATATGCCCATCATACACGCCGAAAATATGCTTGTTGTCGTCAATAGGCTCAAAAACACCTTCTGTAAGGTCGTTTACACTCAATATACTGTCAGGGTCGATACTTGCAGTGAACGGTATGGTATCTATCCAAGCCTCCATTGTAAGGCGGGGCTCCTCCAACGATATCATAGCCATTTCCATAGCAACATCTATTTCAGGACTGCTTGCCGCAGTGGTACTCAAAGGAAGAAGATAGCCCTCTATCATATTGTCGCCCATGCGGGTCTTCAACTGGGAATAGAAAAGGCTACGAGGAGATACATGGTCATTGCTCGAAGACCATTTGCCGTTGCCCGTGAGAGTTCCCCAACAACCGTTTGCACTGTTCTGGTCATCAATATCGGGAGAATAGCAATATATCGTGGAGCCGGTACACTGCCACAGCATACTGTTAGCGGTGTTCCAGCCAGTACCGAATTGAAATTGCTCAAGGTTTCTGAAACTGATATCGTTACCCTCTATATTGACAATATCGAATAAGAGTCCTGCCGCCCAAGAGCCTATACTACCACTAAAACTAAGAGCTCCGTGAGCCTCACACTGGACGAAGGCATTAGGCCCTGCCGCACAAAAACCTGCGGAGAAGTCGTGTAAGCCCTGATTAGACACGCAACGCTGGAAAAGTGTCTGCTGTCCTCTGGTAGAGTAAACACTTCTACGCCAGCCCCCAATCTCAGAAATCGGATCATTGGCGATACAATCTTCCACAGTAATACGACTTGTCTCTTTCTGTATGTTTACCACAGAGCCTGCAAAATGATTGAAATTGATACGTCTTACCCAACAGTCGCGGGCATTCTCCATCCAAATGCCGTCCCAGCAGTGGTCCTCATCCATCATATTCGTAGCATTGTAATCAGATGTGAGGGTGAGGTTCTCTACACCACACTCTGTTATCTCTGCAATGTTATGCCCTGTCAGTACATATCCACCACCCCAACGCTTGTCCAATGTTGTGGTTATCGGCGAATCGACTACTATACTGTCGCCCTGAATACTTTCTATCGTCCTTTCCCAGGTGATGTCGATATCTCCCGGTTTCCAACCTGTATAGTCGAGCCCACCGCCATAGTCGTTGCAACCGAGTTGGAAAATCCACTCCTCCGTTGAAGGGCGTACAATTCTTATCCTGTCACCCTCGTTTAAACTTTCAGTATTTTCCAACCCAATAAGTACCGAGCCAGCAGCAACTTTTGTATCTGCAACAGCGATAGTGTCGCCACCTGTCATTTCCATACCACCCTCAATATAAATCAGGGCACCACGGTCAACACCACGCTTCAATATAGTTGTCTTATCCCTGCCAGAGCCTCTTATCACTACCCCCGATGTGCTTATCCGCAATGCCTCTCCGATGTAATACACTCCTTCTCCAAGCAATACTGCTCCCCTATGGCCGACACTGTCCGGGTCAAGCGACGAAACATAGTCGATAGCCTGTTGCAACACATCATGGCAGTCACCATTGCGCACACTGACGTAAATGACATTCTCCAGGTCGGGAATAGCTATTTCAGAAGCATGATAACCACAGGTAGAATAGTCCATAGGTATATATGGCTGATTCTTCTCATCCGCAAAGGCGTTGAGGCAAAGGAAAACAGACATCAACAGCGTCGCAAAACAGCGGCAGACAAGTATTTTTTTCATAGCGTTATATGAATTATCTATTTCAAGAATTGCACTGAAAAAACAGTGCAATCTTTCTGACAGTACATTTTGTAATGCAAATATATTTAATC
>JAJQAR010000327.1 GCA_021203705.1 Prevotella sp.
CAAAAAGCAGCAAGCCCAAAGAAGCAGGGCTTCGGTGGTATTAAAAATGCAATCTGGATTATGGTAATATGCTTGATTATCGCATATTGTTTCTATTTCCTCGTTCTTGGTAATTCTGCCAACTTCGTAGGAGGTGATAAATCCGGTCATCCAGCTAACTTGATGGGTACAGTTTACAAAGGTGGTGTCGTAGTCGGTGTCATCCTTACTTTGCTCCTCACTGTCATCAGTCTCGCTGTTGAGCGTTATTTCGCTCTCCGTTCAGCTTTCGGTACTATGAGCCTTCCTAAGTTCACGCTCCAGGCTAAACAGCTTATCAAGGACCAGAAATTCGATGAGGCTCAGAAACTTTGCGACAAGATGAGAGGTTCCGTCGCTAACGTCGTTTCCGCTTCTATCGCTATGTACAAGGAAATGGAAAGCAACACTTCTTTGAAGAAGGCTCAGAAGATCTCTAAGATACAGCAGGCTCACGAGGAGGCTACACAGCTCGAAATGCCTACTCTGCAGATGAACTTGCCTATCGTCGCTACTATCGTAACGCTTGGTACTCTTACCGCTTTGTTCGGAACTGTGTTGGGTATGATCAACTCCTTCCAGGCTTTGTCAAGTGGTGGTGGTGCTGACTCTATGGCACTCTCCGCAGGTATTTCTGAGGCCCTCGTTAATACAGCATCCGGTATTTTGACATCATGGGTTGCCGTTGTAACTTATAACACATTCACAAATAAAATCGACAAGCTCACTTACGCACTTGACGAGGTTGGTTATACTATAGCAGCTACCTACGACGCTAATCATACTGAAGAATAATTGTTTTACCTTTTAAATTTGTACTAATGGGTAAAATAAAAATTCAGAAAAAAGACGTCTGGATTGACATGACACCTATGTCAGACGTGATGACTTTGCTCCTCTGTTTCTTCATGTTGACCTCAACATTCGTTAAGAACGAGGCTGTCAAAGTGCAAACGCCGGCATCTATTTCCGAAATCAAGGTTCCGGAAACCAACGTCCTCACCGTCATTATCGACAATGATGGGAAGGTGTTCCTCGGGTGGGACAGTCCAGATTACGCTCAAGCTGCCCTTGACCAGATGACTGATCAATGGGGCGTAAGTCTCACTGCTAAGCAGATCGAGAATGCCCGTAAGGCAACTAATATTGGCGTATCTATGAATGATTTGAGCGAGTTCCTCATGGTGGAATCCAACGTTCAGAATGTTTACCAGAAAGATAAAGGTGTTCCTACCGACAGTATCGATGGTGGCATGAGTGAATTCCAGCAGTGGGTAATGTTTTCGCGCGACAACAACGGCGCGGATATGAAAATTGCGCTCAAGGGAGACGAAAAGACATCATACAAGGTTATGAAGAAAGTGATGTCTGAACTTCAGGACATGAATGAAAACCGCTACTATCTGATCACTACTTTAAAGACTTCGGGAGATTAAATCATGGCAAAACAAAAAGCAAGCAAACAGAAGAAAAAGAGTACCCGCGTGGACTTTACGCCTATGGTGGATATGATGATGCTTCTTATCACCTTCTTCATGCTGTGTACTTCTCTCAGCAAGCCGCAGACTATGCAGCTTACCATGCCGAGTAACGACCAGAATGTGCAAGATCAGGATAAGACAGCTACGAAGGCTTCTCAGACCATCACTATCTATTGTGTTGGTAACGACAAGATCTTCTATATAGAGGGTATTCCTAACTACGATGATCCTACATGTCTTAAGGAAACTACATGGGGCAAGAACGGTATCCGTAAGGTGCTCATGGAGCACAGAACCGAAGACGGTACTATTCCTGTTGCAAGGATAATGAAAGCTAAGTTGGAACTTGACGAAGCTAAGGAGAAAAAACCGGAAGCCTACCCTGATTCCATTTATAATAAGGAATTGGAGAAGATTAAGGGTGGTGAGATCAATGGTGAGAAAATTCCTACCATGACCATCATTATCAAGGCTACCGACACCGCTTCTTACAAAAACTTAGTTGACGCTCTGGATGAGATGCAGATTTGCAGTATTGGTAAGTATGTCATTGACCAAATTAACCCTGATGACAAGGAAATGCTTGATAAGAGGGGTATAAAGTAATCAATGATTAACATTTAAAACTGAAAAGAAATGGCAAAAATAGATTTAATATCAAATACCTGGGTTGACCTCGTGTTTGAAGGCAGAAATCATGAGTACGGCGCTTACAAACTCCGTAAAGGTACTGGTAAGCGTAATATGATTGCTTTGATTTTCGTATTTGCTGTGATCGTTCTCATTTACTGCGCCGTCGCTATCAATAACGCTTACGAGGAAAGCAAGAGAAAAGCCGCTTACAACGAGGCTATGGAGCTTTCTAAACTTATTGAGAAGAAAGAGGCTAAGGTTGAGAAGAAAGAAGCGCCAAAAGTGGAGGTTATTCAAGTCGAGAGAATCAAAAGCTCTATCAAGTTTACTGCTCCTGTCATCAAGAAAGATGAGGATGTTAAGCCTGAAGAGGAAATGAAAAACCAGGACGATCTCCAGAAAACTAACACCACTATCGGTGCCTTCAACGTTGAGGGTAACGATGATGTAGGCGGTGAGATCCTCAAGGCTAAGGAAGAAATCGCACAGCCGGAACCTCCAAAAGAGGAAGAGGCTAAGGTCTTCGATGTCGTTGAGGAAATGCCTTCCTTCCCTGGCGGTCAAGGTGCTCTGATGGAATTCCTCCAGAAAAACATTAAGTACCCGGTTGTCGCTGCTGAGAACGGTATTGAAGGACGCGTTATTGTAAGATTCGTGGTCAGCAAGGATGGTTCTATCTCCAACGTTACCGTTGTACGTAGTGTTGACTCCGCTCTCGACAAGGAAGCTATCCGTGTGGTAGAAAGCATGCCGAAGTGGATACCAGGTAAACAGAATGGTGCTTCAGTGAACGTAAACTTTACGCTCCCTGTAACATTCAAATTACAGTAATATGAAAAACTTTCTATTCTACACTTTCGTAGGATTGACACTGTTCGCAGGCGTGTCGGCTTGCTCCGACCAGCCTAAGAACGAAAGGACAGATACTTTTTCGTCAGGAGCGATTACTTTCGCTTCTGACGAAAGTTTTAGTCCTATTATAGATGAGCAAATTAGCGTCTTTGAACATGACTACCCTAACGCTAAGGTTACTCCTATCTATACTAACGAACTCGATGGCGTCAACCTGCTCATGAAAGACAGCATTCGCCTCGTCATCACTTCAAGAAAATTTACTGAAGATGAGTTGAAGTTCCTTAGAGACAAGACTTATCGACCTGTGTCTATTCCGTTCGCATACGACGGTTTGTCACTTATCATTAACCGTGCCAACACTGACTCTTGCATTTCCCTCAAAAACATAAAACGTGTACTAAGAGGTGAGGCAACTAAATGGAGCGACATCGTTCCTGACTCCAAACGGGGGGACATTCTTGTGGTATTCGACAATAAACAGTCAAGTACCGTTCACTATTGTGTCGACTCTCTCCTTGACGGGAAACCTATCGACAGCCCTAACATCATGGCTGCCAAAACAAGCAAGGAGGTTATCGACTATGTTGAGCAAACGCCTAACGCCATCGGCATTATCGGCTCTAACTGGCTCAACGACAACCGGGACACCACAAACACAACTTTTAAGAAGAATATTACTGTAATGTCGGTAAGTGTTTTCGACAATGCTACTCCAATGAACAGTTGGAAACCTTATCAGGCATACTTATACGACGGACGCTATCCGCTTGTAAGGACTCTATACGCACTCTTGAACGACCCTCGTAACGGTCTTCCGTGGGGCTTCGCTCATTTCCTTGAACAACCCAAAGGACAACTCATAATTTTCAAGTCCGGGTTGCTTCCTGCAAACGCACAGGTCTCTATCAGAAACGTAATCGTAGGAAATGAATAAAATCCTTACTTTAGGATTTTCAATTTGG
>JAJQAR010000274.1 GCA_021203705.1 Prevotella sp.
GCCAACGACAATACCTATACAGCATATAAATTTTAATAAGTCCAAATATGGGTAATATTTCTTTGGGTTGGAAACAATTACATCTTGCATCGTTGTAATTATTTAATTATTCTCATTAAATCAAACCCCAAACTCTGTACTCCTATCGGATATTTCATGGCTCTTTATTATTTTTTTCATCACTCCTTAACCTTTACAATTTTCGTGGGCTCTTGTTCTTTGTTCCTTCTGTTTACAACTGTAACAACGGCCTGCGCAAGGTTGAGGAATGCCTGTCCTGTCATGGTATCGACATTCAGGGCTGTCGGTGTACCGGCATCTCCATTTTCACAGATGCTTTGCACTACTGGTATTTGCGCAAGCAACGGCAGATTCATTTCTTGCGCAAGGTTCTTGCAACCTTCTTTGCCGAAAATATAATACTTGTTTTCTGGTAATTCGGCTGGGGTAAACCAGGCCATATTTTCCACCAAGCCTAATATCGGAACGTTGACTTTTTCGTTGCGGTACATATCTATTCCTTTACGTGCGTCGGCAAGGGCAACTTTCTGCGGTGTACTTACAATCACCGCTCCTGTAATTGCAAGGGTCTGCAATAATGTAAGGTGTATGTCACTTGTTCCTGGTGGGGTATCAAGAATGAAATAGTCAAGCTCGCCCCAGTTGGCATCGCCAATCAACTGTTTCAACGCATTCGATGCCATACCGCCACGCCATAACGTTGCAGTATCTGGATTTACGAAAAAGCCGATACTTAGAATACTGACTCCATATTTGTTTATCGGCTCAATCAAATCACGCCCATCAACTTTCACGGCGTATGGACGTGCGCCCTCTACGTCAAACATCTTCGGTATCGATGGACCGAATATATCGGTATCAAGCAGTCCTACTTTATATCCAAGACGGGCAAGTGCTATCGCGAGGTTGGCGGCAACAGTACTCTTCCCTACTCCACCCTTACCAGAACTTACCGCTATCACGTTTTTCACGCCTGGCAACATCTTTCCTGCCTCTGGACGTGGCTTTGATGTGGTCTCAATTCCAATCTCTACTTTCACGTCTTTTCCCACATGATAGTGGATGGCAGCCTCCGCCGCCTTCATTGTCGATTTCAAAAACGGGTCTGTATCTCTCGGAAAAATCAACGAGAAAGACACGCTCATTCCGTCAATTCGTATGTTGTCGGCAACCATCCCGCTCTCCACAAGGTTCTTCTTAGTACCGGGATAAGTTACGGTCGCCAATGCGTCTGTAATCAGTTTTGGATATATTGTCATATTCTATTATGCGGATTATACATCATGTCAAGATAAAGGTGCTATACTACCTCCCTCAATACTCCTGACATGTAAATCTCTCTGTGGGAATGGTATCTCGATATTGTTCTTATTGAGCACGTCATAAATACATTCTCTTATAATACTTTCCACTACCGCTTGTTGTGCGACATCGACCCAACATATCAACTTGAAATCGATACTGCTGTCGCCAAACTCCACAAATCTTGCTGTAATTCCTTTTTCTTTTTTAATGTATTTGTTATCCAAGTTCTTTACAGCATCCTCAACGTACTTGCATACTGTACGTACATCGCATCCGTATGCAACGCCAAATGGTATTGTCGAGACAGCATAGCCATGATTGCGTGTAAGGTTCTTGTAGTTTTTCGTGAACAACTGTGAGTTCTGGAACGCTATAATCGAACCATCAACGGCTTCTATCATCGTACTGGTGTAAGATATGCTGGCTACCTTGCCTCTCGTACCATCACACTCTATCCAGTCGCCAATCTTTATCCTTCCTGCCATCAATGATATTCCATAGTAGAAGTTCTCGATGATGTCCTTCGATGCAAAACCGACACCAGTGGAGAGACCGCCTGATATTACTACAAGCCATGTACTGCTTACGTGCATTATTCCAAGACTTATCAGCAACCATGCTCCCCAAACTATGATGTTGATGACATTCTTGCCCATCACTTTCTTACTTGCTGCTTTCTGTGCATCACCCTTGTCAAACTGCAACTGCATAAGGGAAATTGACAGTTTGGATATGTACGAGAATACGAACCAAAGTGAAACCACAATAACAAGAGATGCTAAACTCAAAGTGAAGTCTTCTGCGTCAACGAAATGTTTCGTGAATATCGTTACTGTATATTCGCTGAGGTTGAATACGTCGGCTGCCCAATAAATTGACACGAGTACCGAACTTATCGCAAGCAACGGGATAATCACTTTGTCCAGGAAATCGTAGAACCATGTCTTTGTGACTGGCTTGTCAAGCATCTTATGTTTGTCACCGTACTTATGCAGCCATACCGACATACAGTTTATCGTGAGTATGCACGTCAACTGCATAACCCACCATATCAATATCTGTACGCACATCAACGTATAGCCTATCCATGACATTATTACACTTATCACGAATATTCCTAATGATATGTATGTGAACGACACATCACTACGTGGTATTTTCTCATTGTGCTTGCGTATCACCTTCCACTGCCATATAAAACATACCAAAAGAATTGGTGGAAATATCAGACTGACCAAATTGCTCGGTATCAGGATGATACGGAACGTTATCACGATAAAGCCTATCACGATAAGTGGAGCATAGATTTTGAAGGCGTTCCTTATCCTCTTTCCATCAACTCGCAACAGCAACGATATTAGGATTACCGCCAACAGCCATGAATATTCCACAAGCAGGTTACATGCCATCGCTATGAAATTCTGGTTCACGGTGTTCTTTATAATTCCTACTATTATAGCAAATGTAACGGCTGTAGTTGCGAATATTATACATGGACGCTTTGCCATAAACTGTTTCGTGCGGAATTTTTTCGGCATTAAATATCGCAGGCATACTATGTTAACTACGACCGCTATTACTCCATAGAAAAATATCACTACGAACAGGCCTATTATCATCCTACTGTCCCATTGCGACTTTGTCTTACTCGATGCCGACGACTGGTATTTCTCGTTCACAGTCTCCGCCGTTTGACTAATATATGCGCCAAACCTCGATACGATAACAAAATAATTGTCTCCTCCGTTGCTGAATATGTTGTTCTGTATCTGACCGTAACTCTTGTTGGCATAGTCATTCAAGGTTTTCAAGCGGTTTTCCGTAAAATCGTAATATTTGATGTATTCGCCCAATGTGGCTTTCCTCTCCTCTAATGTCCTTCTTATATTGATGGCCAATGTCAGACAAACGTTCCTGTCTATCTTCTCCCTGTCACTCAACGCCGATGTCGGCATCGTCTGCAACGTGATTATCAAACTGTCATACCTCGACACCTCCGCATCCATCTGGTCTATCACATTCCTGAATGGTTTTGCGTTCCTCTGGAAATTGCGGAACTGGTCGGTTGCCTCATGGCAAGCGTATGCCAAATCGAAAACATAATCTGGCTTCTGCGAATACAGCATCAACGCATTCTGGTTACTCTTCGCAAGCACCGCCAATATGCTGTTTTTCACTAACTCGTTCTGCTGCTTTAACGTAGCCGACTGCTTTTCCTGCTCCTTATGATAGGTCGTTAACTCACTGCGCAATATCGACAGCGTATTCCCCAAGTTCTTTTCCTTCAATACGGCTTCACAGGGAATCGTGAACAACAGTATTAGTCCGATTAACAGTAATAGTTTATTTCTCATTGTCCTTATTACTTCAATATAATAGTTGTTTGCAAAGATACTGCAAACGAGTGGAAAGAAAGCTTGCTTTTACTTTCCCAAGTGCAGCTAATCTTCTGCAAAGTTACTGCAAGTTAAGGACAATTCAAAATTATTTGCAATTTTTATTTATTTTGTATGATCATGTCTAAATAGGAGTGAAAACATCTGTTAAATAAAACATGGAGTAAAAGTTTTAAAATCCTCTTAATTTGCTTGTAATATTATTGTAACACACCATTCTTACT
>JAJQAR010000031.1 GCA_021203705.1 Prevotella sp.
GTATCTGCGGATATGCAAGAAAAGACCAACTTCGGTTATTACACTATCGACGGAAAACAGATTAATGCTCCTACAAAGGGTATTAATATTGTTAGATACTCCGATGGAACATCAAAGAAAATCATGGTAAAATAAAGTGATTTTCCCATAATCGAAATGACCACCAATAAGTTTCTTTACTAACTTTTTGGTGGTCATTTTTTATATCTTAATTCTTAGTTTCTTTTTCTTTATTTTTTTGCACCTCCAACCACAACTCATCAGCAAGATAGCCATCGTTGCGACAGTGTATATTGCAATACGTTCCTCCACTAATTGTGCTGTTACAGAACTATATATGTATCAATGGCTTCTTCAAGAGATACATGATACCGCTTATATGCGAAATCTTCATGTCCTAATACCACTGCACAGCGTTGCTGTAACCACTTCGCTTGTCGTATTTGAGGGCATCAGTAAGAGTGGACGCGTTGCACCTGAATGTAAAATTGTAGGAGGTATAAGGCGCAAGAACAACGGAACAACTCATGTTGAAACAGTGCAGGTCACGTGAGAGTGATGCCGTCGTCATGGAAATAGCATGACTGTCAAAGTCATATCCCGATGAGAAACTGATGTTCCAACCATCACTAATCCTGATATTACCACTGAAATTAAGCGTTTGCGTAAACTTGTATGGATAACGCATTGACTTTGTATTGAAATTGCCACTGGTGTTCTCACGCATAGTTATACCATATCCAATTGTCAACGACCATGGCATAGAGAACTTCATATAGCCATCCTCATCAGTTTCAGCCTTGCCTGCATTCTCTTTTTTTGCCGCATGTTGACCGTTGGTCAGGGCTTCATCGACATTGGTGTCCAAACCAGTGTCATCCTCATCATCGTAGTCATCATCGTCATCATCCTTGCCTTTTCTTTTCCCCTTTTCATCCTTGTCCTTACCACCGCCAAACCATTTCTTCAATTTATCAGGGTTTAAAGTAAAAGACACATTCTGAGACATGCCCTGGAAACGACCGAAACGACCATAACTGTACTCAGTTCGATTACCCACGTATGGTTTACCATTTTCATCAAGTTCGTATGCGTAAGTTGAAAACACGGCATTCATATTGAAGGTATAACTTTTCCACCATTTCAGTCGCAATCTCACGGTAAGATCTGACCAAGGTTGCGTCTTAGCCGCCATATTATAACCCATGTTGAAACCCAACTCATCAATAAGACTGATTTTCTTGAAGCCCGTCGAATCCTTGTCCGTCTTCACTTTCATCTCAATATTGTTCGATAAGTCGAATGTGAGACTTCCCGTCTTACCCTTTCCTGGCACACCAAACACTCCATTTGAATATGGAGAGTAAGACACCAACGACACGTTTCCGTCAGCATCTGTTTTTTGGTATGTATCATAATAACCATAACGGCTCGTTCCGAAATCAGGAGAGTAACTGAATGAAACCGTCGGTGTCATCACATGACGAATAGCATTTATCTTGTCACCGAATATTTTACGGTTTGGTATCCAGAATCCATAAAGTTTTGTAGATGCCGAAACGCTCAAGCTCCAGTTATATAGGTTGTAGAAACCATTTATAGTATCTGTCACTTCCTTTTGTTCTTCAGTGTCCCACGATCTCATTATCTTGTTTGTGTACATCCTATCCGTAAAACTTATCGAAGGATTCAGGTTAAGGTAGTTGAAAAGCGTGAAGTTGCCACTTATAGGAATACTGTGCTGAAATCCGTTTTTCCAATCTCTTAAAAGGTTTGACTTCATAATCAGGTTTTCTTTTGTGTCGATAGAGTTGCTAAGATGTCCCGTGTAACTCATAGAGATCTTCTCATACCAACGCTCCTTACCTACCTGATGCTTGCGCTTGAAAGGATAAAAACGACTGATGGAGATGTTCAGGTCTGGCAACGACATACTGATTGTAGAGTCTCGCATATTCTGACTGAGGTTGCCTGTTCCGCTTAACGTCATTCCAATACTTGAGAATGTGGACGACCAACTGACACTTGACGTTCTTATACTTTGCGTATAACTCTGAGGGTTATACATACTTGTCAAGTTGTTTTTCTCATAACTTTCAGTGGCAAAGTTCACGCTCGCCGACAACGACATGTATGGGTTGGCTTTCGAATCCTGCCTATGGCTCCACTGTATCTTGAAACTCGTCTGCTCCGTAAAGTCTGGCATTCCCTTATCACCGTTTTTTGTGTCCTGATAACTGAAATAAAAACTACCGCTAAACTTATATCGCTTCTTGTAATTTGTCGCTGCCGATATTCCCCAAGAGCCTTTCGTGTATATCTCACCAAGAAGTTTCAAATCCCAAATATCACTCATGGCAAAATAATAACCTCCATCACGCAAATAAAAACCTCGCGCACTCTCATCTCCATAACTTGGCATTATGAAACCACTTGAATAACTTTTCGAGAATGGGAAAAAACCGTATGGTATCGCCAACGGCAACGGCACGTCAGCCACTACAAGGTATGCCGGTCCGAATACCACATCCTTGCCTGGACGGACTTTGGCTCGTGAGAGCGCGATATAGAAGTCAGGATGCTCCTGGTCGCATGTGGTATAGCGGCCATGCTGAAGGTAAAGCACGCCATCAGAATTTCTCTTCGAGTTCTGACTTGTCAGATAACCATCCTCCTGCTGCGTATATACATTGTTGATAAATCCCTTCTTTGACTTAAAATTGAAAGACATAGTATCACTCTCATACTTATCCTGACCCATAGTGAATATTGGGCGACCATTCAACACACCTAATGTATCTGCCGTTCCTGTGGCATGCACCAAACTGCTGTCAAGACTCATCTGTATCCTATCGCTTACGAGGTCCATGTTCTCATATTTCACATTTGAATTACCATATAGGCGTGCCCGCTTGTTAAGGGCATCATAAACAAGCGAATCGCTGGATGAAAAATCCACAGGAGAATCAAGACCGTTTGATTTCGACCTGTTTATACTGTCAAGTCGTATGGAATCGTCCACATGTTTGTTGTGATGATAGATAGCCAACTGGAGCGAGTCCATCATTGTAGTATCTACTTCATGTCTAATAGGGAGTGAGTCTAAAAGAGTAGAATCCTTTAAAATAGAATCTTTCAAAAGTGTATCTTTAACGGAAACCGTATCCCTTTGCACGTCCTTACTCCTCTTTCTCTGAGGTAACGGCAAAGAAACGTCTGCCATTACGAATATAAACGCAGACATCAGGATGAATATGACGGTTTTCGCTCTCATTACATTCAAAAGTGCAAAATTACTGAATTTAAGGCGAATAGTGCGCCAAAAACATCTTTTTATTGTTTATTTAACGTTTTAACTTCCGTAAAATAACTAACAAACTCTTAATTCTCAATTGTCAATTCCCAATTGTCAATTTAAATCTTTCCTCCCACCCCAAGAACCTTTCCAGTCCTTGTTGCCCGAATTTCTCTATGCTCCGTTCTACTTGCTCAACTGTCTTTTCCACATCAAGTTTTGTCTTTGAGAAAAACTTATCTGAATAGCATATAATCTGTTCCTCCAATGTCTCTGGTAAAAGGTCCATGTGCGGCAACGGAAGATTTTGGGAAACTATATCATCCAACGACAGTCCTGCTCCTGTATGCCTCTCGCATACTCTGGCATGTCGTGGAAGTCCTTCCGCACGAAGCATCTCCGCACCTATCACGCCATGACGAATGTAGGGCTCACTGCCGAAACATTTTATGCCAGGTGCATCTGTCCTGACAATTCCAATATCGTGTAGCATGGCGGCTTCAAACAGAAAATCACAATCTAAATTCAGTTCAGGGTGGGCTCTTGCAATGGCTAACGACTTATCTGCCACTGACTTACTGTGAACAATTAGAATATGTTTCAATTATTCATTTCCACTATAATATTTGTCA
>JAJQAR010000098.1 GCA_021203705.1 Prevotella sp.
CAATGAAACAAGTTGACTTTGGTCGGAAATAGTCTTGCCAGAGTCATATATTGTTTTGTCGGTAAAGTTCTCATAAATTTTTATCTGATAGGCAGCCTGCGCATCCCCGTTGACATCAGATGTCATTTGCCAACCCATGCGGATATCACCTTGCGTAACAGCCAATCCCTGTTGGTAGTTGCATGTCAGTTTGGTGACTGAAAGTTTGGCATGGCAAGGAATTACTGCTAATGTTAGAATGAAAAAACAGAGTATGTTTTTTATGAAATGTCTTGTATTCATAGAATAAAATTCAGGTTATTCGTTTCTTTTTTCAATGACTTTGCCGTCTTTTTTAACCACATAACTGATTTTGGAGGCTTTTATTTCCCCCTCCACAACTCTGCCATCGGTAGCATTCAGGCGGAATGAGGCATTCCACTCTTTTGGCCATGCAGGGAAGAACAGGAGAGAGCCGTCGGGGGCTTCCTGAAGGAGCATCTCCTGAAAGCCAATCATAGCAGAACCGCCACGGTTGCAGTCGGGAGCCCAGTCGAAGCCCTGTTCCCAGAAGGCAGGGAAGCGGAATGGACCGTCAGCGAATTTCTCTGTGGTGAGTTGTTTTGCCTCAACGGTAATGCCGAGACAAGCCGCCCAAATATTGTCCTGTTTCCAGCCCTTTGATGACCGCATCTCTACAACGTGAGGGTCATTAATATATGTATTACGGGCAATATTCAGGTCAGGACGCCCTATACCAAAGATACGCCAAGGAAAGACAGGATATAGTTGAGGAGACTCCACGTTCTGGATACGTTCCCACACGATGGCAGGAGCAATACAACTGTCGCCTGATATCACCTGAATAGGGATGTCAGGAATACGGTTTTTCATGCTGTAATCAATTATACAATCATCATAGTTGAAGCCAGTGGAGTCCTCTTTTATACGGTTAAGACTTGCATCATATCTCTCACACTGTTCCAAAACTGTTTTGAGAGCCGCAATGGTGCTGGATGGGTTATATGCCATTTTGTAAGTCTCGCACCCTGAAGAAGGGTAAAGAATAAGTTTGCCAGCCTCGTTCAGAGCCTTTGAGCCACGTTGTTTCGCAAGATATTGATAATGCTCATCGAAGAAAAGCAGACACTGACGTATCAAAGGTTCATATTTCGTGATGTCTATTTCTGTATATTCGTGGGCATAGAGAATCATGGAGCAAAATTCGAGAGACGTGTCCCAAAGATATTCAAGCCAAGCGTTGCGCTCCGTACCATAGTCAGAGCCTTCCGCATGCTTGCCGTATTCCGCAGGGTTTGGCAAACCGAAATTCTCTATCTGTTCCGTGAACGAAGCACCGTCGTGCCCCCAATAATATTGAGTGCGTTTTACGGCTGCCGGCAACATACGCAGGTAGGTATCAAACTGAGCCACCATCATGTCGATATCACCACTTTTCAGCATACCCCAATACACAAGACGCTGGTTTTGTGCCGTCATCGTTCCACCTCCCCACCTGCGATAGTCAGGGGTGAATGGTGTACTCTTGTCAACATAAATCGGGTCGAAAGTGAACAGCCCCCCATTGAATTTCGTGGGCCACTCGCCGTAGGCGTTGCAGCCGAGCATATAGCGGAACAGTTCATAGTTGCGGGCGATATTCTTTGCCTCACCGTCAGCGATGATGTAGCTCCTTTGCCAGTATGCGTGCCACCACTGTGCACTGCGCTTGCGCGATTCTTTTGCGGAGGGGATGGCAGGGGCAGTGTCACCGTTATAAAGGCTTATCGTTATGGTTGACTTTTTTATTCCCTGTGCCTTGAAATTCCATGAGCGGTAATCAGTTGAGGTATAAAAGCCGTCGGTTGTACTCATGAAAGAGAAGTCGGGAGCATACATCACACCACCGAAACGTAAACCACCGATAGGGTTGTAAAGTTCAGACTTTATGCTGTCGAGATGTTCCCTACTGACAGTGAAGTCAAAAACTGTTTTCTCACGGTTCTTGTGCCAGAATGTTAATTTGTTGCTGTTAGTTTGTATCGAGTCCTGGTATGTGGTGCAGTCGTTTGGAAGCACCCATTTGTAGGAGCATTGCTGACACTCATCCTTTGTTACTGGTCTGTCTTTGTAACGCCAACTCTCATAGCTTAAAGTGGCATCGACTTTTTCTTTGGATATGATCTCGGCATATACCGCAGACGTGAATACATCAGCCCAAAGACATATCTCGGCAGTATTGGATTTGATATAAACAGCACCGTCGTCTAAGCAAAGAATTTGTTGGAAATCGTTTCTCCCTTTTTCAAAAGGGTTAGGAGATAGCGTTATGCGAAAGCGTCCGGCTTTGAGAAGCGTGTTGTTTTCATCAAACATGCCGCTATGGGAGACATAGAAAAGGATGTCACCGTTTTCCACCCATACGTTCATACCCACATCATGACCGCCACAGGGCATTGACTCCGACGAGTTCTCACTCTGTGATGTCCAGATATAGTTATCCGGCACATAGTCGGCTGCAATGGCGTTGATGTGTAGAAACAGAAGGGCAATGCCAACGGCTAGACTTGATATTATGCATCTCATAGATTACTCATCCCAATCGTCTGTTCTAAATGAACTTACCGGCAGACCGTCGCAGAACAGGTCACCTTGTGCCCAGTCTTTGAAAGCATAACGCACAGCAACGGGAGCGGCAACGGAGTCGCACTTCACATATACCTTACTGCGGTCTATCCATGCCTTTGCAGGGTAGAATACCTTATCCTCACCGGCAACCTCGAAAAGGTCGCTCTTGTAGCCGTTTTCGCCGTATATCCACATATCGGCACGCTCAAAACTGACAACAGCAGTGTCGTTTTTGAAGGTAACATCATTGTAGTAGGCACTCTTGGATTTTATGCCCTCCACGCCGTAAGTGTTTTCCAAAGCGAGCAAGGCAAGACGCTGCCCGGCGATGTTCTTCTTGCGGGGATGAATGCCATATTCAAGACCGACATCCATAAGAACAGCCATGCCGATGTTGTCGCTCATCAGTTCCGCCTTTGACTGCTGTTCACGCAGGAAAGCACTGTTAATGGTATAGTCGATAAGTTTATAGTCGTAAGGAGCTATTTGGCAGTAATAGAAAGGGAAATCACCCTCGCCCCACTCAGACCGCCACCCCGCAATCATTGTAGTGAACATATCAGCGTAGGTGTGGTAACGGTTGACGTTCTCCTCACCCTGATACCATATCACGCCACGCATGGAAATTCCTATCAACGGGTGCAGCATGCCGTTGTAAAGGACGGTAGGAGTACGGTTCTTCGATGTTATGTCCTCTGGCGACTGTGGTATCTTGGCATCAGGGAACGCCTGTAACCACTCTGGTGTCATCCACGCCTCGCAAGCAGAGCCACCCCAGGCAGCCACGATAAGACCAATGGGGACATCAAGCATTTGGCGCAGTTCTCTACCGAAATAATATGCCGTAGCACTGAAATTACGAACAGAGGCAGGATTTGCCTCGTGCCACGAGCCGCTTACGGTGTCAACGGGAGCAAACTGACTGTTCAGTTTCACGGTGAACAGGCGCAAATTACTGTCAGTGCTGTGCAGAATGTCGATCTGTCCGTTTTCCACAGGTTGGTTTTTATAGCCTTTCATCGGCATTTCCATATTGCTCTGCCCGGAGCATACCCACACCTCACCGATAAGGATGTTGTTGAGTTCTGTTTTCTCGCCGTCAGAGAGTGTTATCTGATAAGGACCGCCAGCCTCCAGTGTTTTTATTGATGTCTTCCATTTACCGTTGCTGTCGCTCTTTGCCACATACGTTTTCTTGTCCCACGAGGTGGTTATCTTAACTACCGATGATTCCTTTGCCGTTCCCCAAAGGTTTGCGCTCGTCTCACGCTGCAGCACCATGCCGTCAGAGAAAAACTTTGGCAATGTTACCTT
>JAJQAR010000381.1 GCA_021203705.1 Prevotella sp.
CTTTTATATAATCCACATACACCCCGTTGGCCGCACCAAAGTCGATTACCGTTTGCGGTTGTCTGTCGTACGACAGACGTAAGCACAGTTGGCATAGCTTGCGAGTTACGGCATCAAGGCGCGGATATTCAAACCTCAGACTGTCGTAGGCATCATGGTGTTCACGCCCGTTGATGACGTTGCACACCATCTTGAAAGCCCAAGGCGACTGTACCCCGAAGCCCTGACAGTGATTAATACGACTGAGCCATACTATTTTCCTTTTAGACCAGTATGTCAAACCGCCACGCCTTATAGATTGCCCTTCATTCCTCATTCCTCAAAATCCCATATTATATTATGGTGAAACACATCAAAACAAGTTCGCTTGTAGTGTATTTTTCCAAAATAACAAGGACACAATGCAAATATAACAAATTAAAATTAGAAAAACATATTTATAAATGAATTTATTTGTTTCTTTTAATTTATTGGCAAAAAATAAGCAAAAACGGAGTTTTTCACCCCGTTTGACATTATATTCTGAAACAAAATTTTGTTATGACAGTTTTATACAAAAAATACGAACATATTGCTATAGTTCACAACCATCAAGCAACCTGATATATGTGTCTATCGCATCGCTTATCTCACTGATTTTGATAAACTCGTTGGCGGAATGGGAACGGGCTGACTCACCTGGACCTAACTTAAACGACGGAAAGCGCAGCAGGGCCTGGTCGGATAGGGTAGGCGAGCCGAAAGGTTTCATTCCCAATGCCACGCAACGTTGTATTAATGGATTGTCCTTGCTGATACATGATGAGTGCAGGTGAAATGACCGCGCTTTTAATTCGCTTTTCAACTTAGAGCAGAGGTACTCGAAAACATCCTCGTTATTGTAGTATTCATTCGTGCGGATGTCGATAGTGAAATGGCACTCGTCGGGAATCACGTTGTGCTGCGTACCGGCATTTATTATAGTTACATTCATCAACGTCTCACCCAACAGGTCGCTGACCTTCTCAAAACGGTAGTTACGCAACCATTCAAGATCATCCAAAGCCTCGTAAATGGCGTTCACGCCCTCACTACGTGCGGCATGTCCCGAAACACCTTTGGCAATAGCGTCAACCACCATCAGCCCCTTCTCCGCAATCGCCGGTTGCATGCTGGTTGGTTCTCCTACAATGGCAACGGTAATATTTGGCAGCATTGGCAGTACCTTTCTGATACCGTTCACACCTGATACCTCCTCCTCCGCAGAGGCAAGATATATCATGTTGTATTTCTGTTCATGAGATGTTATAAAGCGGAATGCTTGCAACAATGATACTAATCCACCACCACAGTCATTGCTCCCTAAACCGTAAAGCACATTGCTTTCGATATCGGGTGAGAAAGGGTCACGTGTCCACGATGTCGTAGGTTTCACCGTGTCTATATGTGCATTCAACAGGAGAGTGGGCTTTTCAGAATTGAAGTCATTGCTTATTACCCACACGTTATTACCCTCACGATTAACGGCAAAACCATAACTGTTAATCGTTTTCTCAAGAATGTCGGCAGCCTTTGCCTCATCCCTGCTCACGGAAGGCACGACAATCAGTTGCCGCAAAAGCGTAATGGCATCGTGAAGGTAATCTGTCTGTTTCATAATGTTTTGTGATATTATTTTGTATGCAAAGTTAACGCAAAATTTTGTATTTTGTATTACTTACACTACCTTTGCAGCCGTATTAATACATTTTTACAGTTGAAAACATTTGAAGAACTTGGTGTCAGCGAAGAGATTCGCCGCGCCATAACGGATATGGGTTTTGAGAAACCTATGCCCGTACAAGAAGAAGTAATCCCTTATTTGCTCGGAAACCGTAACGACGTTATAGCATTGGCACAGACAGGAACGGGAAAGACAGCCGCGTTTGGAATACCGATACTGCAACGCTGCGATATGCGTGTGCGCCAGACTCAGGCGTTGGTACTCAGTCCTACGAGGGAGCTCTGTTTGCAGATTACTGATGACCTGAGAGATTTCTCAAAATATATGGATGGTGTACATGTAGTGCCTGTATATGGCGGCGCATCCATAGAAAACCAAATCAAGGCGTTGCGTCTCGGCGCACAGATTATCGTTGCCACTCCAGGGCGATTGATTGACCTGATGAAGAGAGGAGTAGCGAAGTTGGAAGGCGTGAGAAATGTGGTCCTTGACGAGGCTGATGAGATGCTCAACATGGGATTTTCGGAGAGTATCGATGAAATACTTGAAGGTGTGCCTACCGATCGCAACACACTGCTTTTCTCGGCGACGATGAGCAAGGAGATAGAGAAGATTGCGAAAAATTACCTGCACGAATATAAGGAGATAGTAATAGGCAGCCGCAACGAGGGTGCGGAGAATGTCAACCACATATATTATATGGTGAACGCAAAGGACAAGTACCTCGCCCTGAAACGTATCGTTGACTACTATCCGAAAATATATGCTATCATCTTCTGCCGCACGAAGAAGGAGACACAGGAGATTGCCGACAAACTGATACATGATGGCTACAATGCGGAATCACTGCACGGCGACCTGTCACAGCAGCAGAGAGACCTCACAATGCAGAAGTTCCGCCAGCACCTGACACAGTTGCTCGTGGCTACCGACGTGGCGGCACGTGGTCTTGACGTAGAGGATCTGACGCATGTTATCAACTACGGCTTTCCTGACGATGTGGAGTATTACACTCACCGTAGCGGAAGAACAGGACGTGCCGGCAAGAAGGGAACATCAATATGTATCCTTCACTCCCGTGAGCGTGCTAAAATGCGCACCATAGAGAAGGAAATAGGAAAATCATTCGTTGAGGCGGAAATACCATCTGCACAGGAAATCTGCAAGAAGCAGCTCTACAAGGTGATGGACGAAATTGTCAAGACTGATGTCAACAACGAGGAGATTGAGCCATTTATGGCTGACATCAACCGCTACTTCCAGTTCTTTGACAAGGAGGACATCATAAAGAAGATTGTGAGCATGGAGTTCGGCAAGTTCCTTGCTTACTATGCCGATGCACCTGAAATACTGAAACCTTCCACAAAAGGCGAGAAGAAAAAGGGCGATCGCCAGTCGAAAGAGCGTGAGCGTGTTGAACGCAGCCATAAGCCGGAGCGTGGTTACAGGCGTTTGTTCCTCAACCTCGGCAAGGCAGATGGTTTCTATCCTGGTGAGGTGATGCAATTTATCAATAAACATATAAGGGAGAAGCAGGAAGTGGGACATATCGACCTGCTTAACAAAATCTCTTATATAGAAGTGCCTGAAAAGGATGCCAAAAAGGTGATGAACGCCCTTGACGGCACTACTTACAAAGGGCGTGAAGTACGTTGTAACGATGCCGACCAAGGTGCACCGTCACAGCGTAAAGACCACAATGGAGGTAGTGATAGGAAGCGTGACAGAGACCGTGACCGTGCTCATGACAATGACAGAGGTAGGGGCTCTGACCGCAAAGATAACAGGTCAAGTCGCCGTGGTAAAGATGAAAGCGGCAACGGTAGGAAGCGCAAGAACGAGCGTCAGGAGTTTGTCGAGAGTGGCAGAAAGGACGACTGGCGGCAGTTCTTCCAGAACCATGACGTGAAATTGAAAGGTGAGGAGCCTGATTTCAGTGAGGAGGGCTGGGCAAGAAGAAAGCCCAAGAAAAAGTGATAGAAATCCACGAACTTTCTTTCAACGATTTACACATCAGTCCATCAGAGATTTATTCTCAGATGGGCTATGGCAATGCTGTGCCTGACAACAAGGTGGTGTCGGAAATGGTGGAAATGCTAAAAAGGATAAAAGAAATTTTAATACCTAAATTCTGCTTTTTCATTGCCGATGGAGTGCTTGAAACTGAGAATAATCTTTTGACCGTTGCGGGATTAGCGCAGGGATTTCAGAAA
>JAJQAR010000220.1 GCA_021203705.1 Prevotella sp.
ATCGTGGTAGGATGGTTGTCTCAACAAAAGACATCAAGTCCAAACTAACGTTGTTGCCGAGCATAATTCCCTTGTTTTGGTTTTAGAGCAGTAAAATTTAAAACACTTGTTCTTTGCAAATGTACGATTTAATGTTTACTTTTGCAAGACATTTCGCTATAAATATTGGCTACAAATGGAAGAAAACAACGTAAAGTGCAACTCTGCAAAGGCTTGGGTACTTGCGGCGCGTCCAAAGACACTCGCAGGAGCGGCAGTACCCGTGATGATAGGTCTTGCAATGGCATACCGTGATGTGGGAAGCAGTTATTTTGAGATAGTTCCAGCTATTTTGTGCGTATTATTCGCATTTTTGATGCAGATAGACGCAAACCTTATCAATGATTATTTTGATTTCGTAAGGGGTAACGACGACGAAACACGGCTGGGACCGAAACGGGCATGTGCACAGGGGTGGATAACCACAAGATGCATGAGGATTGGTATCTTGATAACAACACTGCTCGCCTGTTTTGTAGGGTTACCCTTGATTATCTATGGTGGAGTGGAGATGCTGCTTATAGGACTACTCTGTGTGGTTTTCTGTTTCCTGTACACCACAACATTGGCACAGCTTGGGCTCGGTGATTTGCTCGTATTGGTGTTTTTCGGCATTGTTCCCGTATGCACTGTCTATTATATTCAGACAGGCACTGTTACTATTGACACATTTGCCGTTTCATTGGCATGCGGTTTCGTGATTGATACCCTTTTGCTGATAAACAACTACCGTGACATCGAAAACGATGCGAAGGCAGGCAAGAAAACTCTTGTGGTGAGAATCGGAGCGCAGTGGGGGAGATACACCTATCTGCTGACGGGAGTAATCGCAATCCTAATAGGAGTGATATTCCTAATTCACGGCAATAAGTTCGCTTTTTTGCTGCCGTTGCTGTACTTAGTCCTCCATTTTTTCACGTACAGGAAGATGGTCAGGATAAACAAGGGGATGGCTCTGAACGCCGTATTGGGAGACACCGCACGCAACATATTCGTTTATGGAGTGCTCGTGTCAATCGGTATTTTGCTATGAAAACCGATTTATTTAGTTACTGAAATATTTGTAAATATCAAAAAATAAAACTACTTTTGCCGAAACTTTATCAATCAAATTTACATCAGTTTTAAAGTAATATGAAAAAACTATTAGGGTGTATTGCGTTTGCGGTTTTATGCTTGTCTTTGAGCAGCTGTGGCAACACTAAGAATATTGCTTATTTCCAGAATGCCGACACAATTAGCTTGGCAGCGTCAAAAGGACTTTACGACGCAAGGATTATGCCGAAAGACCTCCTGACAATCACGGTAAGTACAACAGATCCTAAGGTATCTACACCTTTCAACCTTTCAGTGATGAACACATTAAACTCAACGGGAGCGTTGTCCACCAGTGCGGGAGCATTGCAGCAATATCTTGTTGACAACGATGGTTATATCAATTTCCCTGTCGTTGGACAGCTGAAAGTAGGAGGGCTGACAAAGCGAGAGTGTGAGACACTTATACGAGACCAGATATTGCCATACGTGTCGGAGAATGAAAATCCTATTGTTACCGTCAAGATGGCAAGTTTCAAGGTGTCTATCGCAGGAGAGGTGAAGTCGCCTGGCGTTTATACTGTTGACCAGGAAAAAATAAGTATTATCGAGGCGTTGGCAAGAGCCGGTGACCTCACCATATACGGAAGGCGTGAGAACGTGTTGTTAATCCGCGAGGATGAGAACGGGGAGAAATCCACTCACCGCATCAACCTCAACGATGCCAATATTATCAATTCAGAGTTTTATTATCTACAACAGAATGATTATGTTTACGTAGAGCCAAACAAAGTGCAGGCTAACAACTCTGTCATCGGTTCCAGTGTTACGATATGGTTCTCGGTTTTGAGTGTCTTGACCTCCATTGCCTCACTTTTGGTTAACGTGTTGGATTAATTAGAACATTTATGTGTGGTATTGTCGGATATATCGGTGAAAAGGATGCTTATCCTATATTGATTAAGGGTTTGGGGCGACTTGAATACCGTGGGTATGACAGTGCCGGCGTGGCTTTGCTCAGTAATGATGGTAGTTTGAATATATACAAGGCGAAGGGCAAAGTGGAGAATTTGGATGCGTCGTGCAACGGAAAGGACGTGTCAGGACGTGTCGGAATAGCACATACCCGTTGGGCAACCCATGGCGAGCCTTCGTCAATAAACGCACATCCCCATTATTCAGAGTCGATGAACCTTGCGATAATCCACAATGGCATTATCGAGAATTATGTTGACTTGAAGCGCAACCTGCAATCGAAAGGTGTAACATTCCGATCAGAGACAGATACGGAAGTGCTGGTGCAGCTCATAGAATATGTACAGAAGAAAAAGAACTTCGACCTGCTGACATCTGTGCAGGTGGCTCTCCATGAGGTGATTGGGGCATACGCAATAGCACTTCTTGACAAGAGGGAGCCAAACCAGATAATAGCAGCGTGCAGGCAAAGTCCATTGGTAATTGGAGTGGGAGAGGACGAGTATTTCCTTGCCTCAGATGCCAGTCCGATTATCGAATATACCGACAAGGTGGCATACCTTGAGGATGGCAGTATCGCCGTGATGAAGAAGGGTGAGGAACTGAAAGTAGTGAGTATCCTCAACCGTGAGCTGTCACCGAAAATCCAGACCGTTGACCTTAATTTAGGTCAGATAGAGAAAGGCGGTTTTCCTCACTTCATGTTGAAGGAGATTTTTGAGCAGCCAGAATGTATAACCAACTGTATGCGTGGGCGTGTGAACATCGAGGCTAATCACGTTACGCTTAGTGCGGTTATCGACTTTAAGAAACAACTGTTGGCAGCAAAGCGCATAATAATAGTGGCATGCGGCACGTCGTGGCATGCAGGACTGATAGGAAAGCAGATTTTGGAGAGCCTTTGCCGCATTCCCGTTGAAGTGGAATATGCCAGTGAGTTCCGTTACCGCAATCCGGTAATGACAAAGCACGATGTGGTGATTGCCATATCGCAGAGCGGTGAGACAGCCGACACACTTGCAGCCGTGAAATTGGCGAAAGAGCATGGCGCATTCATCTTCGGTATCTGCAACGCCATCGGTTCAAGTATTCCACGTGCCACTGACACGGGCTCATACATACATGTGGGTCCAGAGATTGGTGTGGCTTCCACAAAGGCATTCACAGGTCAGGTAACGGTGCTTACCATGCTTGCCCTTGCCTTGGCAAAGGAAAAGGGAACGGTGAGCGATGATGTGTATCTGACGATAGTAAAGGAATTGAGCGTGATACCTCAAAAGATGGAGAAGATACTCAAGCAGAATGACAGGATTGCCGCATTGAGCAGGATATTCACTTACGCGAGGAATTTCCTTTACCTTGGGCGCGGTTACAGTTATCCTGTTGCCTTGGAGGGTGCGTTGAAACTGAAGGAAATCAGTTATATACACGCAGAAGGATATCCAGCTGCGGAGATGAAGCACGGACCTATCGCGCTTATCGACTCTGATATGCCAGTAGTGGTGATAGCCACACGAAATTCGATGTACGAGAAAGTCTTGAACAACATACAGGAAGTGAAAGCCAGAAAGGGCAAGGTGATAGCCTTAGTTACGGAAGGTGATGATACGATAAGTAAGATAGCCGATGAGGTGATAGAGTTGCCCGACACGCAGGAATGTCTTGAACCCCTGTTGGCAACCATCCCTTTACAACTGCTTGCCTACCACATAGCCGTCTGTAAGGGCAAGGATGTTGACCAGCCCCGAAATTTGGCGAAGTCAGTTACTGTAGAATAAAGAAATAAAATGGAAAGCTAATGGTTAATGTCGGAATCTTTTATATAAATGATTTGTTGTCATACACTATTAGCTTTTTAAC
>JAJQAR010000019.1 GCA_021203705.1 Prevotella sp.
ATATCATTGTTACGAGGCATGAGTTTCCCTGAAATGACATCACCCGTAATGCCCTGTTCAGTAGTGGTTTTCACAGTCGGTCTTATGCTGATGTTCTCACGCAAAGTAAACCTTTTCATTGTTTTAATGCTTTGCCATTGGTCGGTTATTGGAATTTCAAAAACATTCTATTTCAACATACCAGAAGATTATCTGCTTACATGCGCTTCCGTTCCTGCTGTTTATATCTTCCTGAAAGATTACTTCCTTTCTGACTTGCATGAGGTTACAAAGCCACAGGCAAAATATCTGAATGGGTTTCTCATAGTAGTATGTATATGTGTCTGCTTACTTTTGTTAGGTTCTATGTTCTTGACATTTGCAAAAGTTAGGTAAGAGGGAAAGGTTTTATCATGAGAAAATTTATAATATTGCTTTTAATGGGACTTGTAAGTTTGAATTCTTATTCTCAGGAATTCAGATATGGCATAATGGCAGGTTTGTTAGTGTCGCATCCTAAAAACTATAACAGCCGTATAGGTTTTGATGTCGGAGTAAAGGGGGAATATACATTCACGCAAAAGAACAATGACTGGGGTATGAATGTTGCACTGATGTTGACATCAAAAGGTTGGAAGGATAATGCGACTTATATATCAGAAGCAGGCGATGACGAGCACGACTGGGTATGTAAGTATTATTCTTTGGAATTGCCGATAAATGCAAAATATACATATCACCTTAGTGACTGTTCTAAAAAAACGGCACTACAATCACTGCAGTGCCGTCCCAGATTAATATATAAAAGTTTAAGACTATATGGCCACTTTTATAATTGAGCTACGCTCGATTTTCCTCATGCTCGGCATAACTCGAACAAGTTCGGTTCTGCTCTCGCTTAATCGGAAAATTGACAATTGACTTCGCTTATAACATGTAGTTGTCCTCAATAAATTGGTACCCTACAATTAATTGTGTGCTCGTTCTATGTAAGCAATAACATCGCCCCTTCTAACTCTTGCGCCTTGTTTGGCTTTGATTTCAACGAGTTTTCCGCCGAGAGCAGCAGGAATAGTGAGCAGTTCGCCCCACGGTGCATGCATGTAGCAGAAAGCGGAGCCCTCAGCATATTGCTTTCCTATATACGGCTCAACAGATGGAGTACCTTCGCAACCACCACCAATCTCCCAGAACACCTGACCACTGTATGGCGCAACTATCGGATCTGCCTTTGCATGCTTGAAAGCAGTAAGTTCCTCAACAGACACCTTACTGCCAAGAGCAGCATCCTTCGCCTTCTGCAATTCAGCGAGGAAGTTTTTCTTTGCCTGCCCACTCTTGTAGTTGCGGTACTGTTCCGGGTGCATGGCAAGTTCAAAGAGTTCCTCATCATCCTGACCATATTCCCAACCGTTGTCATCCATTTCTTTGCGGAAGTCATCAAGAGCGTTAGGGTAGAGGGTGCGTGGGTCAACATCCACAAACTCCTTGCCTTGCGCCTTTGCACGCTCAATAATCTCTGGTGCCAATTCGCCAGGCAACTTACCCGACTTGCCGAGAATCATGCCCCATATTGCATCGTCCATCATCACATAACGCCCCTTTCCCTGTTCGAGAGTAAGGAGGTTGAATAAGGCAATGTTCTTGACATACTGTGAGAACGGCGTTACCAATGGTGGGTAGCCCACTTTCGGCCATACATATTCCACCTCCTCAAACAGTGCGACAAGCATATCATCGGTAGTCAGTTCCGGTTTTCCTTTCTTCTTCCTCAGATTATTGATAACCCCCTGAATGCCACCAAGGTCAGACATCATAGATCCCATCATACCACCGGGCAGACCACAGCCAAGCAACAGCGAACTGGTATGCTTGTTTGTAGGGTTGATGAAATAGCCAAGCCAATCATCAATAAACTCCTGTGTCAGTGTGCGGGCACGCATATAAGCGTTCATGTTGATTTCTGGAACATCAAAACCTGCATCATCAAGCATGGCACGCACAGAGATAATATCCGGGTGCACCTTGCCCCAGGATAATGGTTCTATTGCTGTGTCGATTATATCTGCACCGTTGCGGCACACTTCCAACATAGATGCCATGGAGAGACCAGGACCGGAATGACCGTGATACTCTATTATGATCTCAGGATGCCTATCTTTTATTGCCTTTGTCAGTTTACCCAAGAATGCCGGTCTGCCGATACCTGCCATATCCTTCAAGCAGATTTCAGGTGCGCCTGCCTCAATAAACATTTCCGCCTTCTGAACGTAATAATCAACAGTATGCACGTATGAATTTGTGATACATAGTGTTGCCTGTGGTGTCATACCAGCCTCAGCAGCCCACTTTATTGACGGGATGATGTTCCTCTCGTCATTCAGTCCGCAGAAGATACGTGGAATGTCAACACCCTGTGCATGCTTCACACGATACATCAACTGGCGGACATCATCAGGCACGGGGTACATACGCAGTGCGTTAAGACCACGGTCGAGCATGTGAGTCTTAATGCCTACCTCATTGAATGGCTTGCAAAAAGCACGGACAGCATCGTTAGGATTTTCACCTGCCATCAGGTTGACCTGCTCAAATGCACCACCGTTGGTCTCAACACGGGAGAAACACCCCATGTCTATTATCACGGGAGCTATCTTCTCCAACTGGTCTTTGCGTGGCTGGAACTTTCCGGAGCTCTGCCACATGTCTCTGTATAGGAGACTGAATTGAATCTTTCTTTTCATCGGTTGTTATATTCTTTCTTTATTTTTGTCATTATCTTTGAAAATCCTCTTTCGCTTTATTGATTTCCGCAATAAAGGTGCATAAAAATACGCATTTTTATTGTATAAAAATGCGTATTTAATATAATTTAACTTGTATGTCGATTATAACATCCTCAAATCACTCATAATCATCAATGACGGCATTGACAAAATCCATCATTGGTTTACCCACTTTGAATACTTCAACCATCTCATCAAACCATGTATCATTAGCAAAAAAACTTTCAGGAACCTGTGTCCAGCAACAATAGTCTTTCATCCTCAAATATTGGATAAACTCATAATCGCGGGGAAATCCAGAGGGCGCAGACTTCAACATATCCAAACCAAAACCATTGGATGAACCCCATTCTCCATCACCAGGGCGACCGAAGATTTTAATAAATCTGTCGTTCTCAACAATCTCCCTCCATAAGTCGATATTCCGCATAATCTCATTGCGGCAAGAGGTGAGTATGTTGGTGGGCAACCAATAGTTTCCACAACAAAGGAGACAGTGGTCGGGCTCGATATGAATATAATAACCACCATGCAGAGCTTTCTTGCCATGAGCGGCGATATATGCACCCAAATGATTTTTGTATGGCGACTTGTCAGGAGAGAAACGAGTATCACGGTAAAACCTGTAAGTAGCGTCTTTTACTGTGATATGCTTAATGGAAGAGTCAAACTCAGCAATGCGTAAGATAGCCTTATTTATATTTTCCTCGAAATCCTTCTTCACTACCAAATATTCCGCCTTGTGCTCATTGAACCACTGACGGTTGTTGTTCGCCATGATGTCCCTAAGGAATTTGGTTATTCTCTCTATCTGCATATTCTTTGTTGTTTTAAGAAATCTATATATAACTATTTTCCTAATTTGGAATCCTCCAGTATCTTAGGACAGAAGGTCTCGAATGGACACTTGCTGCAGTGGGGAGAACGACTGGTGCAAATATATCTGCCATGTAGGAGCAGCCAATGGTGGGCATCAGCAGCCAATACAGGCGGAATATTTGCTTTCAGTTCCAATTCTACTTTAAGTGGAGTGTCTGCCTTGCGTGGAACCAAGCCGAGACGATGACTGACACGGAAGACATGGGTGTCAACGGCAATGGCTGAACGTCCGTATGCAAC
>JAJQAR010000198.1 GCA_021203705.1 Prevotella sp.
ATTTAATATATCTGCTTTTTGTCGGTTTTCTGTTTTTATAACGTAGAAAACCTTTTATTATTTCGCTTTCTTGTCCTTTACATTAAATCAGTACAAAACAAATATAATTACGTCTTATAATTAATATGTGTAAATTACGTTTTCTTTTTACGCTGCTTCTCTTTGCATCGTGTACGGCGTTCTCTGTGCATACCCTCGCACAACAACAACGGTATCTGGTGGGGGTGTGCGACTGGATGGTGCTCAAACGACAGAAAATAGGGGAGTTCCAGCTTGCAAAAGACTTGGGCTGCGACGGCATTGAGATGGATATGGGCGGCCTCGGCAACCGCAACTCGTTTGACAATAAAATGCGTAACCCTGACATGGTAGAACTTTTCAACCACACTGCCGACAGTCTTCAAATAAAGGTGGGCGCAGTGGCAATGTCGGGCTTCTACGGGCAGAGTATTGTTGAGAAGGAAAGTTTCCGTTGGCTTGTGCTCGACTGCCTAAACACTTTGGATGCTATGGGGGCGACAGTGGCTTTCCTGCCTTTGGGCGGCTGCGGCAACTGGACTGATTCGCTCGCTCTGCGGCAAAAAATCGTTTGGCGGCTCCATGAGATTGGCGAAATGGCGAAAGCGCGTGGAAAGATAATCGGTATTGACACTCCTCTCGATGCGGAGGGCAACATTCAGTTGCTCAAAGATATCGGCTCGGATGGTATAAGGATATTCTATAAGTTCCAGACTGCCATTGAGAATAGGCGTGATATCCCTTCGGAACTCAAAAAGTTGGGCTCCGACCGTATCTGTGCCATCCATGCAAGTAACACGGATGGGGTGCTGCTAAGGTATGACAAGGCGGTGAAAATGAAGAAAATCAAGAAGGCTCTCGATAGCATCGGTTGGACGGGCTGGCTATTCGTTGAGCGCAGCCGCGACATCTCTAATGTCCATGACGTAATGAATAACTATGGCGAAAATGTTAAATTCTTAAAAGAAATACTGCAATGAGGAAATTATTGTTTATTTTTGTAACACTGATGATTGCCGCTCTTGCTGACGCGCAGTCGTTCAGTCTCGACTCTATCGGGCGAGAACCGGATTATGTTAATAGCATTCTCAGTAGGGCACAGAAGGTTACCGATGCCTTGCAAATTTCCGACTCTGAAATGGGCATCTATGTCAGGAATATCGTTGCCAACCGTTATTTCAAGCTCAATGATATTTATGCGGAGCGCGACAGCGTTAAAAATGCTGCTTCTGCTTTGGAGGAGCCTGAGAAAAAAGCGGCTTTGGAGGCTGCCGAGAACAAAAAGGACATGCTGCTTTATCGTTCGCATTTCGGTTTCATCGCTGACTTGTCTATATTTTTGGATGATGCGCAAATTGAGACTGTCAAGGATGTCATGACCTACAATGTGGTGAACGTTACTTTCGATGCGCAGTGCGACATGATCCCTAACCTCTCCGACGAGGAGAAAATACAGATCCTTGCCTGGCTTAAAGAGGCGCGTGAATATGCTATCGATGCGGAAAGCTCCAACAAAAAACACGAGATGTTCGGAAAGTACAAGGGCAGAATTAACAATTACCTCAGCAAGCGTGGTTACGACCTGCAGAAGGAGCGTGAAGCGTGGGAACAGAGGGTAAAGGCAAGAGGTGGAACTTTATAATCTTAAATTTAACTATGAATAAAAAACTGATCTCATGCGTCATTGCTGCTTTCTTCGCTTTGTCGGCAATGGCTCAACAGAATGGCATTACGGATACTCACAACAGTAAATATGCTGTTGTTAACTCCACTCCAATCTCTGCCGTCAAATGGACAGATGGCTTCTGGGCGGAACGCTTCGGCGTGTTCAGTGGTACATCGGTGCAGGATATGTGGAAAACATGGCAGTCGGAAAAGGCTCACGGCTACAACAATTTCCTCATCGCGGCTGGCGAGAAGAAAGGCTTGCGACATGGACCTCCTTTCCACGATGGCGATATGTACAAGTGGCTTGAGGCTGCTGCTGCCGCATACGCTGTTACCAAAGGCCCTGAACTGGAAACGATAATGGACCGCTTCATAGAGCTCATCGTTAAGTCGCAGCGGGAGGATGGCTATCTGCATACGCCGGTCATCATTGCGGAGATGAACAAGAAAGCGGAACAAGAGGACTCTGCCGAAGTCGCCTCTATCGGTACTAAGGTGGGCTCCGGCAACGACGGTGCTTTCGGCAACCGACTGAATTTCGAGACTTACAACCTCGGTCACCTAATCACGGCGGGCATAATCCATCGCAGGGCGACTGGAAAGAACACGCTCTTCGACTGCTCCGTCAAGGCTGCTGATTTCCTCTATAATTTCTATAAACAGTCTTCGGCGGAACTGGCTCGCAATGCTGTCTGCCCTTCCCACTATATGGCGATAACGGAGATGTACCGTGAAACGGGCGATACCAAATATCTTGACTTGTCTAAACAACTTATTGATATCCGTGGTATGGTGGAGGACGGCACCGACGACAACCAGGACCGTGTGCCCTTCCGCGACCAGTACAACGCTCTCGGCCATGCTGTAAGGGCTAACTATCTCTATGCTGGCGTGGCTGACCTCTATATCGAGGACGGTGAGGAACAGTTGAAAGCTAACTTGGACTCGATATGGAACGATATCGTCAACCGCAAGATGTATATCAATGGGGCGTGCGGTGCTCTCTATGACGGTACTTCGCCCGACGGTACCGACTATGTTCCGGATAATGTGCAGAAAGTTCACCAGAGCTACGGCAGACCGTACCAGTTGCCGCAGTCAACGGCGCACAACGAGACATGTGCTAATATCGGTAACTTGTTCCTCAATTGGCGAATGTTCCAGACTACCGCTGATGGTAAATATACCGACCTTGTGGAGAACTGCCTTTACAACAGTATTCTTTGCGGTATCAGTCTTGACGGTAAGAAATATTTCTATACCAACCCTCTCAGAATGTCGGATGAGCTGCCTTATAAGCTGCGCTGGCCTAAGGAGAGAATGGATTATATCTCTTGTTTCTGCTGCCCTCCGAACACGCTCCGCACTCTCTGCGAGGCTCAGGACTATGCTTATAGTGTTGGTAAGTCTGAGATCTATGTCAACCTCTATGGTGCCAATTCTCTTGAGACTACCATTGATGATATTGGGGATATCGCCATTGAACAGAACAGCGACTATCCTTGGGATGGTAACATCACTTTCACCGTTACAAAACTGAAAGGCAAAAAGGACTTCACTCTCAAGCTCCGCATTCCAGAATGGTGCGATGACGCTAAAATAAGTGTTTCCGACGCAAATGGTAAGGGGGAGGAGATTTCCGCAAATGTCAGTGCTGGTTATGCTGCCATCTCACGACAGTGGAAAAAGGGGGATGTCGTCTCTCTTGAATTGCCTATGCAGACTAAACTCATGGAGGCTAACCCTCTCGTGGAGGAATGTCGTGGGCAGGTTGCTATCCAGCGTGGTCCTATCATATATTGTCTTGAAAGCAATGACCTTAACGGCGTTGACATCGACAATATCGCTATCCCTGTTGACGCTCAGTTCACTCCTGTAGAAACGACAATTGAGGGCAGTAGGATTATGGCTCTGGAAACGGAAGCCATTAACCGCAGTGAGCAGTCTTGGTCTAACGTCCTCTATCGTGAGGTCGGCAAGGATAAAAACATGGTGAAGATTCGCCTTATTCCTTATTATGCTTGGGGGAACAGGGGCAAAAGTGAAATGTCTGTATGGATTCCCGTAGAGTACTGATAACAGCTCTTTTCGCAACGCTCATCGGCATTGGCTTTGGCGTTGACGTGCATGCCACTGACTTGTTCGTTGAGCCAGGGGCATACTCCATCGAACAGGCTCTGCAACAGGCAAGGGAGGAAAAACGGCTCAACAACGCTTCTGATATCACCATTCATCTCTCTGAAGGTAGTTACCGCTTATATCAGCCTATCGTAGTGCGCCCGGAGGATAATGGCACCCGCATCGTGGCTGACGGCAAGGCGGTGGTCAGTGGTGGCGTGAAAATCTCCAACTGGCGCAAGGAGGGTAAATTCTATGTCGCTGACGTACCTGACTTCAACGGTAGACCGCTTGAGTTTCGCCAGATGTGGGTGAATGGCAAAAAGGCTGTCCGTGCAAGGGATGTCGATGATTTCGAGGATATGTATCGCATAATAAATGTCGATAAGGCTAATGAGACTCTTTATGTGCCTTCTGACGCCGTGAAAAAAATCGTAAATGCAAAATATGCGGAACTCGTAATCCACGAGATGTGGTGCATCGCTAACCTAAGAATTAAAAACATTGAAATTCTCGGCGACAGTGCTGCCGTAACGTTCCAACAACCAGAAAGTTATGTTCATTTCATGCACCCTTGGCCCTCGCCTATGGTTACGACAGATGGGCATAACTCCGCTTTCTATCTTACCAACGCCAAAGAACTGCTTGACACCGAAGGGGAGTGGTTTCTCGACACAAAGGCTTCTAAGGTGTATTACATCCCTCGTGAGGATGAGGATATGGCAACGGCGGATGTTGAGGTGCCGGCTGTAGAGACGTTGATGAAAGTAGAGGGCACGCCTGACAATCCTGTCAAAAACATAGTTTTCGATGGCGTAACATTCAGTTTCTCTACCTGGTTGCGCCCTTCTATTTCCGGTCATGCTCCTTTGCAGGCTGGCATGTTCATGACTGAGGCTTATAAGTTGCGACCGCAGATTGACCGACCTAACGGCGACCATAAATTGGATAACCAGGGCTGGGTGGGCAGACCGGCTTCGGCTGTCTCTGTTGACTGTGCGGAAAACGTGGTTTTCACCAACTGTACCTTTGAGCATCTCGCTTCTTCTGGTCTTGACTATCATGATTATATACATGGTGGCTCTATTGACAGGTGCGTTTTCACGGATATTGGTGGCAATGGGATAGTTGCTGGTTGTTTTGGTCCGGAAGCTCACGAGGCTCACCTGCCTTATGACCCTTTTGACAGGCGCATTATATGCACTGGCTTGTGTATTACGAATAATCTTATCACTGATGTTACCAACGAGGACTGGGGCTGCGTGGGTATTGCGGCTGGTTTTGTCAGGGGTATCAGGATATGCAACAACGAGATTAGTGAGGTGTCATACACGGGCATCAGCATGGGGTGGGGCTGGAACCAACAGGTGTGCTCTATGGCTGACAACCTGATTCAGAACAACCTGATTTACCATTATGCCAAACACCTGTACGACACTGCCGGGATCTATACTTTGGGCTCACAACCGCACTCTCTTATCGAGGGTAATGTGGTGAGGGATATATACAGTCCTGGTTATGCGCACGACCCTAATCACTGGTTTTACCTCTATACCGATGAGGGATCTTCTTACATCACGGTGAAGAACAACTGGACTCCGAGTGAGAAATACCTCCAGAACGCCAACGGTCCTGGCAACACATGGGAGAACAACGGTCCTATGGTCTCTGACAGCATCAAGGCGAAAGCTGGAATAATGAAAATTGATAATTGAAATAACGAGAATATAATTAACCGTTAATCGAATACGTATAACACGATATGGAAAAGAAAAAAGGAAGTTTGAAAAGTACTTTGGCGGTGTCCCTGACAAACTATTTGGATGCCGGTGCAATAGTGGCGGCGGGGAGCGGTCTGTCGCTCTGGCAGGATTACCTCAACCTTGAGGAGTTTCACTTAGGGTGGCTCAATGCCATCAGTGCCAATACTATGGGCGCGGCGGTGGGTGCCATTATCGGTGGCTTCCTCGCTGATAAGTACGGCAGAAAGTTTATCTATACTTACAACATGCTCATTTATATGCTCGGCGTGCTGCTCATTACGCTCTCTGTCAACTTCCCAATGCTGCTCATCGGCTTTCTTATCACGGGTATTTCTGTAGGTGTCGGTGTTCCGGCTTCATGGACGTACATCAGTGAGAGTTCGGAGATTGGCAACCGTGGCAGGAACATAGCTATCTCGCAGATGGCGTGGGGTATCGGTCCAATGATTATCCTGCTGCTCGGCATCCTCCTCGCTCCTGAAACGGCGAATGGTGAGAGTGGCATCTGCTTCGGCTTCGTGGCAAGTGTTGCGAATTTCATATCTGGTGGTACGGCAACGGGGGCTGCTCTCCATGTGTTCACTTCACGTATTGTATTTGCTTCGTTATTTGTCGTCGCTCTTATCGCATGGCTGTTGCAGAGACGTCTCGATGAGTCTGTTGAGTGGAAGAATGCGCAGTCGCAGCAGGGAACAAAGAAACAGGGTACTTTCGCCTCGTTCGGCAGTCTTTTCAAAAATAAAGTCAACATCCGCACTATACTGTTCTTGGCTGGTATCTACCTCACGTGGAACATGGTGAGTTCTACTATGGGCTTCTTCCAACAGCATATCTATGAGACGGAGGGACATCTGTCGAATATGATGTCTAACTTGTTCACCGAAGGGCAGTGGGTGGTTATCATCCTCGTTACTTTTGTGTTCTCTCGCATTGTCGATAAGGTCAACCAGCGTTGGCTCTATTGCTTCGGCGTTTCTTTGGGTGTGCTCGCCTGGCTCATCGTTATCACAATAGGTATCAACGGTATGCAGGGACTCGTTATTTTCACCGCTCTATGGGCTGTTCAGGCTGGTGTCTCCGTGCAGTCGTTTTATGCTCTCTGGGCTTCGGAACTGTTCCCCGCTAAATATCGTGCCGCTGCTCAGGGTATTATGTTCTTCCTCGTGCGTGGTCTCTCTGCTGCCTGGGGTCTTATATTCGTGTCTATCCGCAGTAATTTCACTCTTGCGGCTTACATCATGATGGGCTTGCTGATTATCTCAATGCTGATTGGTACAATCTGGACTCCTAAAACTCGTGGCAAGTCGTTGGAGCAGATTACGAAAGAACGCTATGGTGATGATATCTGACGGTCTATTATTATTAAACTGACATTACGATGGCATCTAAAGCAACTTGGATTTGGTATCCTGGCGATTATGAGATTTGGCTCGGTAATAAGATGAATAACCGCAGGACGGAGCGCGGAGCATTCTTTCCCCCGTTCTGGAAACAGGACTCTCATTATGTTACTGTTGAGTTCAGCAAAGTCGTGAATCTTGTTGAAGATGAGACGGTAGCACTCGCAACGGAAGGAAACTATAATATCAAGATTGATGGTAAGATGCTTTTCGGAATGCCGAAAGAGTTTTCTTTGTCAGCAGGAACTCATCACATTAATATAAAGATTCATAATCAATGCTCTCCTCCTGCATTGTTCATTGCGGGTAAGACAATTAACACTGACGGGTCTTGGAACGTGACGTTTGAGGATAAGGAGTGGATTGACGAGAGTGGAAAAGCCAGTGACACCTTGTCAACGGTGTACCGCCCTGCTGGTTTTTGGAATTTCAACACTATTGATGACCTACCCTCGAAATTCAAACTCTCGCACAGGCACGATGTTGCTGTCAACCATGTTGACGGTATTGATGGTCTGTATGATTTCGGAAAGGAGACTTTCGGCTACGTGAAACTGCATAATATCAAGGGCAGTGGCGAGATTAACTTGTTCTATGGCGAGAGTGTCTATGAGGCAAGGGATAAGGATTTCTGTGAGACGCTCGACAAACTCATAGTGAAGGACAATGTGATAACCGACCTTGTAACGGGGAAGTCAGTACAGTTCTCTGATGTATATACGCTCGAAAACTGTAAGGCGTTCCGCTATGTGTTTGTTGAAACTAAAGGATGCTCCGTCGGAAATGTCTCTATGGATTATGAGTACATGCCTGAACAGGAGAAGGGCTCATTCCGTTGCAATGACGAGGAAATCAACAGCATTTGGAATATCGCTGCTTACACTATGCAACTCACCGCCCGCGAGTTTTTTATTGATGGCATAAAGCGTGACCGTTGGGTGTGGAGCGGGGATGCTTCGCAGAGCTACCTTATGAACTTCTACCTGTTCAACGACAGCGATATGGTGAAGCGCACCACTTGGCTGCTCGGCGGAAAACTGCCTATCACAAGTCATATAAACACCATAATGGATTACACCTTCTTCTGGCTTAATTCCATCTATGACTATTATTTGTACAGTGGCGACAGACTTTTCCTGCAACAGATTTACCCAATGATGCAAAGTTATATTGACTTTGTTCTCAACCGTACTGACAAAGACGGTATGGTGGAGGGAATGGCTGGCGACTGGGTTTTCATCGACTGGGCTGATAAACCTATGGATAAGCATGGTCAACTTGCTTTCGAGCAGATACTTTTCACAAAATCGCTGAAAGCAATAGCTGCCGTGGCTGAAATAATCGGTGACTCGGAAGGGTGTGATAAATATCGGAAGTTGGCTGATGATTTGGGTGCGAAACTGATTCCATATTTCTGGAATGATGATAAGCAGGCATTGATACATAATCGTATTGACGGCAAACAATGTGATAGTTTGTTTCGCTATCCTAATATTTTCGCTGTCCTTTTCGGTTATTTGAGCAAAGAGCAGCAGGAAACGGTGAAGCGCACGGTAATCCTCAACGATGATATCTTGAAAATCACTACTCCTTATATGCGCTTTTATGAACTGGAATCTCTGTGTATTCTTGGTGAGCATTGTCGGGTTCTGAACGAGATAAAGGACTATTGGGGCGGTATGCTGAAAGAAGGTGCTACCACTTTCTGGGAGAAATACAACCCTGACGAGCATGGGGCTATGAAATATGCTATGTATGGCCGCCCATACGGAAAGAGCCTCTGCCATGCCTGGGGCGCAAGTCCTATTTATCTTTTAGGTAAATATTTCCTTGGTGTAAAGCCCACCTCTCCTGGTTATGAGGAATTTACTGTCAGTCCTGCTCTCGGTGGTCTTGACTGGTTCGAGGGCTCTGTGCCTACACCTTTCGGCTCTGTTTACGTTAAGATGAATAAGAATGCGGTAACTGTAAAGAGTGACGGCGGCAAGGGTACTCTTGTGTTGAATGGTGGGGAGCGTACCATTGACATCCCCGTAGGTAAGGAAATAACGGTTATGCTATGAAAAAGTCGTGTTGCTTTATATTATTGTATCTCTTTGCAGCTCTAACGATATGTGCCAAGTCTGCAACGAAGGTGGTATATGATGCCTCCATACCGCAGGTGCAGTATGCGGCATCGCTCATAGACAACGACCAACAGTTGTTACAGGAAGGCTTCAAGATTATCATAGATGTGGCGAAGGCATCTGAAAATTTAACGCAGGAGGGCTTTACCATTGTCCGCAAGGGTAAGGCGATAACAATAACTGGTAATGATACGTCTGGGGCGATTTACGGTACTAATAGGTTACTGGAATATTATCATCAAAATGGCTCTCTTGAAAATCTTACTACTATCACCGATGCGCCTGAGATGAAACTTCGTGGTGCATGTGTTGGCTTGCAGAAAACGGAATATCTCCCTGGCCATAAGGTGTATGAATATCCATATACGCCTGAGAATTTCCCTTGGTTTTATGACAAGGCTCTGTGGATTGAGTACCTTGACATGCTTGCGGCTGACAATATGAATGCTCTCTATCTCTGGAATGGTCATCCATTCGCCTCTCTCGTAAAACTTGATGATTATCCCTTTGCGGCTGAGGTGGATGATGCCACTATGGAGAAAAATCAGGAGATGTTCACTTTCCTTACCACTGAGGCGGCTAAACGTGGCATTCGGGTGATTCAGATGTTCTATAACATCATTGTTTCAAAACCTTTCGCCGACCATTATGGCATAGCAACGCAGGATAGGAACCGACCCATCACGCCGCTTATCAGTGATTATACAAGAAAGAGTATTGCGGCGTTTATTCAGAAATATCCTAATGTGGGTTTTCTCGTCTGCCTCGGTGAGGCAATGGCAACTATCGAGGATGATGTGGAATGGATGACCGGTACTATAATTCCTGGTATCAAGGACGGACTTGCGGCTTCAGGACGGACTGATGAGCCGCCTATCATCCTCCGCTCTCACGACACTGATGGTCCTCTGGTACTTAGCAAGGCTCTGCCGTTGTATAAGAATATCTATACGATGACGAAATATACTGGTGAGTCACTCACCACTTACGAACCAGGCGGTCCGTGGGGAGAGACTCAACGACAGTTGAGCACTGTCGCTCCGCTTCACATCAGTAATGTGCATATCCTTGCCAATCTTGAACCGTGGCGGTGGAGCTCGCCGGCTTTCGTCCAAAAGGCGGTACAGGCCATGCACCGTGTTCATGGGGCTAACGGCCTTCATCTCTATCCACAGGCAAGTTATTGGGATTGGCCATACGCTGCTGATAAGTTGGCTGACGGTAAGAGGTTGAGGCAGATTGACCGTGACTGGATGTGGTACTCTGCTTGGGGGAGATATGCCTGGAATTGCAACCGAGGTGATGATAGTGATTATTGGATCAAGGTTATTTCCGATTATTTCGGAACGAATTCTGTCAGTGCACGTAAGATTCTTGTCGCTTATAATGAGAGTGGGGAGATTGCACCGAAACTAATCCGTAGGTTCGGCATCACGGAGGGCAACCGTCAGACTCTGCTTCTTGGCATGAAGATAAGCCAACTGGTAAATCCTTATAAATATACTGTCTATCCTGAGTTTTATGCAAGTTGCGGTCCTGCCGGCGAGAAGTTGATTGAGTATGTCGAGAAGGAGTGGAATGGCGAGTCGCATGCAGGTGAGTTACCCTTGGACATCGTTGACCAATGTGTCAGTCACGGTGATAAGGCGGTGGCTGCCATCTCTGGATTGAATGCCAACATTACGAAAAATACTGACGAGTTCGCTCGTCTTGTCAACGATATGCTCTGTTACAGGGATTTTGCTTATTCGTTTAAATATAAGGTACTTGCTGCTCAGCAAGTGCTTAACTATAAGTGGAGCAAGGATATTGAATATCTTGAAAAGGCTGTTCCCTTCCTCGAAAAAAGTGATTCCTGTTATGCCCGCCTTGTCGATGATACTAAAGATATTTACCTCTATGCCAACAGTATGCAGACTTCCTTGCGAAGAATCCCTGTGGGTGGTGATGACGGTAAATACAAGACGTGGGAGGAAATGGTGCCTGTCTATCAGGAGGAATTGGATAATCTGAAAACGCATATCCATAGTATGCTCTTCCCTGATGAGGACAATGG
>JAJQAR010000241.1 GCA_021203705.1 Prevotella sp.
ATCTAATATAATGTTCAACAATCAATAGAGAATTTATATAAATAGAGCAATCAATAAGGAAAACAAGATATGTGTGGAATAGTTTCTATTTTCAACATCCAGGAGCAGACTCCTGAATTGAGGCAAAAGGCTTTGCGGATGAGCCAGAAAATCCGCCATAGGGGTCCTGACTGGAGCGGTATCTACTGCGGCGGCTCTGCGATAATGGCTCATGAGCGTCTGTCTATCGTTGACCCGGAGTCGGGAAAACAACCGTTGTTCAGTCCTGACAAGAAGCAGATTCTTGCGGTCAACGGTGAGATTTACAATCATAAGGATATCAGGAATAAGTACAAGGATACTTACCACTTTCAGACAGGAAGCGACTGTGAGGTGATCCTTGCGCTTTATCGTGATAAGGGTATCAATTTCCTTGAGGACCTTAGCGGTATCTTCGCTTTCGCCCTCTATGATGCTGACAAGGATGAGTTCCTTATCGCCCGTGACCCTATCGGCGTCGTTCCTCTTTATATCGGTTATGATGATGACGGTAAGGTCTATGTGGCAAGTGAGCTGAAAGCACTCGAAGGCAACTGCGACAGGTATGAGCCGTTCCTCCCTGGTTATTACTATTCCAGTCGTGAGGGAGAGATGAAGCGTTACTACAAGCGTGACTGGTTTGAGTATGACAACGTTAAGGATAACGAGGCATCGGTGCAGGCTATCCGTGATTCTCTTGAGGCTGCGGTGAAACGTCAGTTGATGAGTGATGTGCCTTACGGTGTGCTGCTTAGTGGTGGTCTCGACTCGTCTGTTATCAGTGCTATTGCCATGAAATTCGCTCCGCACAGAATAGAGGAGGACAGTAAGTCGGTGGCTTGGTGGCCTCGCCTTCACTCGTTCGCAGTGGGACTGAAAGGTGCGCCTGACTTGGCGAAGGCGAGGATGGTGGCTGACTATATCGGTACTGTTCACCATGAGATTAACTATACCATTCAGGAGGGTCTTGATGCCATCCGCGACGTGATTTATTTCATCGAGACTTACGATGTAACCACTGTTCGTGCGTCAACGCCGATGTATCTCCTCGCCCGTGTTATCAAGTCGATGGGTATCAAGATGGTGCTTTCGGGTGAAGGTGCTGACGAGATTTTCGGCGGTTATCTGTATTTCCACAAGGCTCCCGACGATAAGGCGTTCCATGAGGAGACAGTGAGAAAACTGTCAAAATTGTATATGTACGACTGCCTCCGTGCCAACAAGAGTCTTGCTGCCTGGGGCGTTGAGGGGCGTGTGCCTTTCCTCGACAAGGAATTTCTTGATGTCGCCATGCGTACTAACCCGAAGGCTAAGATGTGCCCTGGTTCTACTATGGAGAAGAAGATTGTGCGTGAGGCATTTGCCGATATGCTTCCTGCTGAGGTGGCTTGGCGACAGAAGGAGCAGTTCTCCGATGGTGTGGGCTACTCGTGGATTGATACTCTCAAGAAGATTACATCCGACCAGGTGAGCGATGAGCAGATGGAGAATGCGGCTAAGCGTTTCCCAATCAACCCGCCACGCAACAAGGAGGAGTATTATTATCGCTCGATATTCGCTGAGCACTTCCCAAGCGACAGTGCTGCCCGCAGTGTACCGAGTGTTCCGAGTGTGGCATGCAGCACCGCCGAGGCTCTTGCGTGGGATAAGGCATTCAAAAACATGAATGAACCGAGTGGCAGAGCCGTCCATGGCATCCACGAACAGGCTTATTGACATATCGTTGTCTGCTGGAATATTGGTATCTTATAAAATCAGAAGTGATATAAGATGTGAGGGTATCGTATATAATGAACGCTCTTAAATTTTTCCAATATTTTATAATGTAAAACGGAGAAAGGCGTGAGATAATCCCACGCCTTTCCTAGTATTTTAGTCAATATAAATGTATCACTTATTTAACTAATATTTTCTTGACTGAACCGTCTGCAAATTTAACGATATTTACTTTGCCATTCTGTAAGCTCTGTATGCGCTGACCTAAAAGGTTGTAAACTTCATTAATACCCTCGCTCAATGCTGCATTGATAGCGTTGATACCTGTGGTCTCGCTGATAGTGTATTTAATACTTATTTCACCCATATCTATATTCTGGGTTCTGCCATCAACGAAATAGTAGAAGAAACCTGCTGGGATTACAACCTCATACTCACCCGCCTCTGAAAGCGCAGTTCCTAATTCAAGTTTCTCTCCTATGTCATATAACTGCCAGTTGTCATCCGTTATAGCAGTGATGCTTGTTGCAGTGGTATATTCCTTACCATCCTTATAAACCTTGATTGAACTAAGAGAACCATCCACAACATACATACCTGTATGACAGAGTATTGTGATAGTATCGGTTACTTCTGTAAGTTCACCTGCCTCAGGAGATACAGTATATGAATAGTCATCAGGATTAACCGTATTGTATATAGTATATGTGAGTGTTATTGCATTGCTGAGTGCATCGCTTATATGGAATAATCCAGCAGGAATTTCTATTGTATATGTGCCTTCTTCTGTTAAGGTCATATCTTCCCACTCGTCGGGATCAACAATTTGATAATAAAATACATTATTTCCATCTTCGTTTTCACCATTGCCGTAATTATCTGTAATAAGGATTTTGACTGATTTTGATATTCCTCATTGCCGAAAACCTAACGTTAATATAAACAGCCGAACAGCCAAAGAGGTATCCTGTTTCCATTTCCTATTTCCACATCGTCAATAGCCAAATAACTGTCAGGTACGTCTGCTATCTGGTCAAATGTTTTCCATGCACCGCCGACTTCAAAAAGATATTTGCGTTCAACAAGGAAATCACCTTGCTTTGGCATTGTCAGTGTGGCGACAGTGCCTACTTGATTGGCGAAGAATGTCTCCCTTTGCGTTCCCTTGGATATGGTGCTCCCCAATGCTTTCATAAGATTGGTGTTGTTGAGATATATTTTCTTCGGCCCTGTAAGATGTTTGTAGTCCTTTGCCTTGTCGGTCAAGAGATTGAGCAATCCTGCCTTATCTAACAAATAAAGCATTTTCAATGTCGAGTCACGTGTAGCACCCAAACTTGCCGACAGTTTACTGATATTCAGTTCCAAGGGTACATTCTCTGCCACTACCATCAATAGTTTTTTTATTTTCTGTCTTGTGGCGTATGTCATCGCTTCTTCCACGGCGGGAATGTCGCTGTCTATGACCAATTGAGCGACTTCACTTATACGCATTGAATAGTCGTTACCCGCCTCCTTGTAATAGGGATAGTATCCGCTATCAAGATATTGCCCGAAAAATTTCAATACCTTGATTTTTGATACCACATCCATAGCATAACTTGTATGTTCTTTCAATAATTCTTCAAGGGTGATGGGCGGCAAGTGGATAATTCCCTCATATTCTAAATATTCCCTGAATGACAAGCCGTGTAACGTGTACAATGTCTGCCTACGTGACAAGTCGGTCTTTGAGTTATCTATCGACAGCATGGCGGAACCGGTATATACAATGTTCAAATCAGGATAATTGTCATACAGGTTCTTAATGAGAGTCGTCCAGTTGCCGTATTTGTGCACCTCATCAAGGAACAAATGGTTTATTCCATGGGTATAGAGGAACTCCACCAATTCCACGACATCGTGGTTTTGAAACCACAGGTTGTCAAGCGACACATAGAATGCATCATCCACATTGGCGAAATTATCCTTGATATATTGCAACAGCATTGTCGTTTTCCCCACACCACGTGCTCCCTTGATGCCTAACAACCTCACATCCCAGTTGATTTGCCCGTAAAGGTATCTCTTAAAATCCAATTTCGTAGCCGCCAATTTCCTGTGATACGCATTCAATAGTGGCTGTATGTCTGCATAATCC
>JAJQAR010000226.1 GCA_021203705.1 Prevotella sp.
ATCAAAAGCGATATAAAAAGGAGCGTGCACCCATTACCGAGTTTTACACTACCGCAGAAATAGTAGCGAAATACAACGTAAGTGCCGGGCACATATTTAATATAGCTAAGACGAAAAACATACCCAAGATATTCCGTCTTGGCGAGAACTTATGGAGCAAAAAACATATTGATGAATATTTTACCCGACGAGCCCCCGACAAGAAAATCACAGAGTGGTATTCCGTGAAAGATATAGAAGAAAAGTTCGGAATGACAGCAACAGCCGTTTATTCCCTTGTGTACAAACTTGCCATCCCCAAAAAGAAAATCAAGCGGGAGGTATTCTATTCGAAAAAACACATCGATATCGCAAAAGGAATTATGAAACCCGAAACACAACAATACTACACGACAAAAGAGGCTATGGAGAAATATCATCTCACGCGCGACCAACTATACCATTATGTGAAACAATATTGTATTCCGAAGCAACAAGAAGGCAAATATGTAAGAATCTCACGAAAGGGACTTGACGGGCTACTCGCTCCACCTGTCTTATAGGCAGGTTATGGTTATTCTCCGGTTATTGTCGGTTATCCGATTTATAACCCGATTTGACTATAATAACCGACTTCCTTTGCATCATCATATCACACGAAATATTAATCATCAATAAATCAAAAATATGTCAACTTATCACACATGTACAACAGTATCATTGTTGAAACGTCCCATAACTAACGGACGTATCTCCTTGTATTTGGATTTCTATCCCGCCATCCGCAATCCCGAAACTATGAAAATGACTCGTCGGGAGTATCTTGGCATATACATCTATGCCAAGCCGAACAATAGTATGGAACGGGAGTTCAATCGGCAAATGTTGGAGAAAGCCGAGGCTATCCGGTGTCTGCGCGTTACATCTCTCATAAATGAAAAGTTCGATTTCCTCGACCACGACAAGTTGCGAGGTGATTTCTTAGCTTACTTCAAAAAGATGTGTCATAAGAAATATGAAAAATGGGATATAGTATATACTCATTTTAATAATTTCGTGAGCGGTCATTGCACATTCGGAGATATAACCATCGAACTTTGTAAGAATTTCGGCGAATATTTGCTCCACGCCAAACAGTTGAGATTAACTCACCGCCATATCAGTCAGAACTCTGCAGCCGGTTATTACTCCACCTTCCGGGCACTTTTGAAAATCGCATACCGGGACAAACTAATACGAGAGAATGTCAATGACTTTCTCGATAAGATTGAGACAGAAGATGTGAAGAAACAATACCTGACAATGGAGGAATTGAAACACCTTGCAGCAACGCCCTGCGACATCCCGGTTCTCAAAAGAGCGTCCCTCTTCTCTTGTCTCACGGGATTACGAATCAGCGATGTTCTCAATCTGAAATGGGAAGACATACAAATAGCCCAAGACAATGGCTACTGCATTAGGATACGTACACAGAAAACACAAACGGAAGCCGTTCTCCCCATAAGCAACGAAGCGTTTGAGCTTTGTGAAGAGACATCCTCCGGTTTCGTATTCGAGGGATTGAAAAGGTCCATGATTAATTACCCGTTAAAGAAATGGGTCAAACAAGCCGGGATTGAAAAGAAGATAACATTTCACAGCTTCCGACACACATACGCTACTCTGCAGATTGCATCCGGCACAGATATATATACCGTATCGAAGATGCTAACCCATAAAAACGTATCCACCACACAAATATATGCAGACCTCGTTAGTGCTAAAAAACGAGAAACAGTGAATAAAATTTCATTGAAATAGAATAAAAGTGCAGTCTTTTTAGTGAAGTGGTTGGCATCTGTCAGCCACTTCACTGTTTGTTAAAAAAAGCTCAAACGAGAATTTATTTTCTCTTTATATATGTTTGTTTGCAACAAAAATCGGACTTTCGAGTACGATTTGTAAATAAGATTAATGTTTGAGTTATAATTGATTAATCCTGCCCGTATGTAATAATATTTTCCTATGTTTGATATCGAGAAAACCGTATTGATATGCATATTTTGGAAATTATTGCAAAAGGCACCTACATCATATTCTCGATCTGTGCGGGATGTGCAACATACATCTATATCACAGTCGGCATAGGAGGGGATACGTTTATAGGAATCTGTTTCTTTGCGATAACCTGCATCTTCGCAATGCTGCTATACAAAGTCTGGCAGTGGATCTGCTACGTTTCTTCCTCACCCGCAAATAGCCAACCTGCTCATGTCCATCCTGTTCCGTTCCAAAAGCGGATATCACATGGTGCAGTTCAACATCAGGAAAATGATATTGAAAATAGTCTGACGGCAGAGTGTGGAGTCTGCACCGTGCAGGAAGAAGCAAAACCGGAAGAAAAATCTGCATCAGACAGATCGATACAAAATGAAATAGCGATAAAGAATGCCAAAGATAAAGTTTCCAAAGATTTTGTTCGTTTCCTACCGGAAGAAGAGATGGATACGCTCTTGTGTATCATTGATGATTATGCTCACAAACGGATGCCGACTAATTCTATTGATTTGCCACTGTCTCAATTGAATGGCATGACTATCATAGACTTGTACCATTTCGGATGGAATATATGGTTTCTCCTCAAACCTATGAGACGAAGAACAACATGCCATTTTCTCAAGAAAGCGTTCCCCTCTGTCCTGAGAGAAATAAGCGAAAATACCATCTATGCAAAAATGACAATAGACTACGGAGCATTCAGCATAAAACTTATTGAGAAAGAAGAAAACAGAAGATAAAATCTTCCCGGTTATGGTTATTCTTCGGTTATTCTTGGTTATATGATTTATAACCCGATTTGACTATAATAACCAATTTCCTTTGCATCGTCAATCAAAACATTAACGAAAATGCGAAGAGAACTTACATTAGAGGCAATGCCTCAAGCCATCTTGGAGCTGATAGACAAGGTGGAAAACCTTCAGACTGACATCAGCGAGTTGAAAGAACATTACCATCCGACTACGGACGAGCCGATGATTTGTATTGATGAGGCATGTAAAATACTTCATCGCGCAAAATCAACAGTCTATGCACTCACACAGATGCATAAGATTCCCTATTACCAACCCGGCAAAATGCTGCAGTTTAAGAAATCAGAACTTATGGCATGGATGGAGAGCGGGAGACATAACGTAACATCAAAGACACAAGAACAAATGCTTGATGACATGCAACAAGGCATTCACCATAAGCCAAAATCTAATTGGAGAATGAAGTGATGAGTTACATAGAATATCTTAACCTGATATGGGAGCTTAATCGCATAGAACGTTTCAAACCGGCAGAACGCGACTTACTCTTCTATCTCTTGAACGAATGTAACAAGCAATATTGGCGGATGCCGGTTTGTTGTTCTACACTCGTGATATGCGATGCTTTGGGACTGAACAAGTCAACCATCCTGCGTGCACGAGAGGGATTGGCGAAACGGGGAATACTCCGATACACCAAGGGTACGCGACATTATGCAACCTCGGAATATGTAATTATAATTACTAATTCGGGGGTACTGGAAACAGTTTGTGAAACCCTGCGTGCAACCAATAATAAAGACAAAGATAAAAATATAAATATATATCGCGCGAGCGAGGAAGGTCTAAGTCTCGATGAATTGCAAAGCAAAATGAAGAGTGATACAACGTGGCAACAATCTATCCTCGACTTGATACAAATGGAAAACAAAGCATTGCCACCTACTCACACGTTGAACGACTACATCGACAGGTTTTTCTCTTTCCTTCGCATCCAAGGATACGAAAAGAGGGAAGAGAAAGAATGCCGCGCTCATTTCTATAACAAACTCATCAAGGACTATTTAACCTGCGAACATTATGTCTCAGACAAATC
>JAJQAR010000059.1:0-7833 GCA_021203705.1 Prevotella sp.
GCTTAATACCACCATACTGATATGATAAAGCATTAAAACAAAGGCAAAACGTCACATTTATTTTTATGCCAATGATTTATAAGGTTGTCGTGCAGTATTCCATGCCTCTCTGATTTCTATTGTACTCCAATATTTGAAAATCTTGAACGAAAATGCAATTTTTTCTGCTTTTTGTCGTGTATTCAATGAAAAATCATTATTTTTGTCAAATGTTTGTCAAACTAAGACATATTATCAGGTTTTCTTGTTCCATAGTCGTTGCGCTGTTTTTGGCAATGACAGTGGTTTCATGTGGAGAAGACGAGGATCATATCGTGCCGCTGCAGATGAACTATTCTGCCGGCTATCTCAGTTCTTGTCTTGACGGTAATGGTTGGAAATATGTCGAGGCTCATGAGGTGAATGCTGACGGCTCTTTTGAAAAGCAAGACTGGGATGAGATCTATGGCGGCACGCCCGACCAGTATCTGTTTGAGGGCGACACAATAGTTACATATTCGTCTCTTGATGATTATCCCCTCAAAGGTTACACCAAGAAAGTTTACTCTTTCAACGAGGATACCAACCAACTGATGTCGGGCTCTGATGAGTTGTTCAGGGTGCTTACCGTAAGCGAGAATACTCTTAGACTGATCAAATATAACGGTCTTTCCGGTGACGGAAAGAAGACTTACCTGTATGCCGTTTACCGTAAGATGAGCGGCGAGGAACTTACACGCTACCGCAACGAATACAAATACGATATCGCAAAACTCAACGACAACTATCCTGCGTTGCCTGAAAAGTCGAGGGTAATGGCAGACGATTTCACGGAGCTCGCCACAGCAACTACATGGGAATGTGTTGAAGCTCACGAGGTGATGTGGTCGAAACGCTACAAGAAGGAGCGTTTTTCATCCCCTGAACTCAATAACTATAACATTCTTCATGTTTCCGCCGATTCCATATCTTTCTCCCTGCCTGCCGACTCCTTAAACCGCTATGCTGTGTCGAAGTGCATGAAATATGGTTACAGACCTAACAGCTCGGCAGTAGTTTCCGATGGCAATGTTGTTTTCTATGTCTATTCCATTACTGAAAACAGTTTGCAAATCGTAATGGACCTCCCGCAATCAAAAACTAATTACACCCAGAAAACCTTGTTCTGCAAATATAGGAAAAAGACGGAATAAGGGATATCTCTTTGTGGCTTTTAATGTTTGATAAGAGTTTTGTTTTGCTTTTTCACAACGTTTGAGCTACCTTTGTACCCGCTATGGCTTATTCTTTCAGGATATACTCACCTCATTATAGGTCTTTGGTTAAGTTGGGCGTGCCTATCGTCATGGGACAGATAGGAAATATCGTGCTTATATTTGCCGACACGCTGATGATTGGGCATCACAGTCTCAACGAACTTGCAGCAGCGAGTTTCGTGAACTCTATGTTCGTACTACTTATCATCATCAACATGGGGTTTTCTTTTGGTCTTACGCCTATCGTAGGGAGTATGTATGGAAGAGGCGAAATTGAGCAGACAGGCGGAATGTTGCGTAACAGTTTGGCGACAATGACCATGCTTGCCGTAATCTTGGTTGCCGTTGCTTTCCTTTTATATTTCAACATACATCGTATGGGACAGCCAGAGGAACTTCTGCCTTATATGAAAGACTACCTATTGGTGCATATTCTCTCGCTCCCATTTCTCAGTTGGTTTAATTCCTTCAAGCAGTTTTTTGACGGTATAACCGACACGAAGATATCAATGATAGTGATTATCGCCTGCAACCTGCTCAACATCTTTGGCAACTGGGTTCTCATTTACGGCAATCTCGGAATGCCAGAACTCGGACTTCTCGGCGCGGGTATCTCTACTTTGATTGCCAGAATACTGATTTTTGTATCGATTTCCGCTGTATTTCTTCTGTCGAAACGCTACAGGCGGTATCGCAAGGGTTTCTTTGCAGGTAGGGTGAATAGGAAAAATTTCAATCACCTTTGTGTGCTTGGTGTTCCATTGGCTTTGCAACTTGGTATGGAAACGTCTGCTTTCATGTTGTCCACGGTGTTTGTCGGCTGGATAGGTATCACGGCTCTTGCCTCTCACCAGATAATGCTTACTATCTCACAGGTGCTTTATATGATTCCCTGTGGAATGGCTGCTGCCATTGCGATAAGGGTGAGTTACTTTTACGGAAGAAACGAGATAACCAATGTGCACCGTGCAGTAAATTCGGGCTTTCACGTCATCATGGCGATAGCTGTTGTTCTCTCGATTGCCGTCCTCTCGCTCCGCCACAACTTGGGATATTGGTTTACTGACAGCGATGAGGTGAGTAGGTTGGTTGCCCAACTGACAATAGTTGTCGTGGTGTATCAGTTTGGTGATGGCCTTCAATATACCTTTGCCAATGCCTTGCGTGGCATATCATGCGTAAAGCCGATGATATGGATTGCGTTTCTCTCTTATTTCATCATCTCCTTGCCCCTTGGCTATCTCTTGGGAATACGATTTGGCTTTGGTGTAATTGGTGTATGGTGTGCTTTCCCCGTTTGTCTGCTCTGTGCTGGCGTGCTGTATTACATCTATTTCAAGAAGAATGTGAATATCAGGAGATAGGGTTAAATCGCTTTCTTGCAAATTGCGAGCAGATGCCTGCCGTCTTCTGTTGTTGTGGCAAAGATATAGGTGTCTCCACCGTCAGCGAGTCTCAACCGTTTCCGCAGCTCCGCCACTTTCAATGGAAAATTCCTCACTGTTATGTTGGCGTTTCGCATGTTTCCGATAGTGGTTTTTAGTTGGTTGTGGTTCATCGACGTTACTGCCGTTATGATGAAACTCCTGCCTGGAAATGAGGATATTGGTTTGTCAGATATGAACAGATGACTGTTTTTCCCCACTTCTCTTACTCCAAAACTCTGCCCAATCAACGGGAAACATCCTGCTTTCATTATTGATGGGTTAGGCTCATATAGGTAGCGGTCGGGAGATAGTTCGGGAATGCCTCTTTCTTGTGGGTTTTGTGATAAAAAGGATGGTATTGATAAACTGTTATCATTGGGCGCATAGCAGAAAATGTCATCGTCATTTACGCAGAATACTCTTTCTAATTTGGCGTAATGCCTTGAGAGGACAATAAGCAGTTCCTTGCACTCGTTGTCGGTGGACACGATATGCACTTCTCCCACACAGCCGCCGAAGTCTGAGACCACCTTATGCCAGTCGAGCATCGGCGACAGTTTCAGCATTACGTATTCTGACTTTTTCAAAAGGAGTTCCTTAAGTTCGAGTATGTTGGGCGTGCAGTCGGTTATGGCAAATGTTCTTCCTCCATATTGGTCACGCCGTGCTGGGTCAACGAAGATAAGCGTTGCCGGTTGCATGCTTGCTAAATACTGCTCTGAATCAGCATTTGTCACCATGCAGTTTGTTCTTCCCAATATTTTCAGGTTATGCCTTGCGATGGCACAAAGACTGTCTTGCCGCTCCACATATACCGCCTTTTCAAATACGTATGACATATAGGTGAAGTCAACACCGAAACCTCCCGTCAGGTCAACCAACTCTCTTTCTTCCGTGTCTTTCCAGGATGATATTATCCGTCTTACGACAGCCGTCTTGTATCTTGCCGTCTTTTCTGATGAGCATTGCTCCATCGGCAAATGTGGCGGATATATTATTCCCTCATTATCCGCCCATTCTGGTAGCTTGGTTCTTGCTTTCTGCCAACCCGCTATCTGTTCGAGGGCATAGTCGAAGTCTATGTCATGATATTTTGACGCATTCAAGGCAAGTGCTTTGACATCATCATTGTGGTGTAGCTGTATGAACTCTTTGGTAGTCATTTGATTACCTTATAATATTTCTTCGCCGTCTCCCTGTATATCAGATTGAAATGCCACCATTCTGTTCTGAGTGGCTTGAAACCGGCATATTGCATCACCTCTCGCAATAACTCCCTGTTTTGCTGTGCCTCCTTGCTTATAATGCCCAACTTGACAAGGGCGTTCTCGTTGTCGATATGCGCCGCACTGCCCATATAGTCGATTTTCGTTCCCATCGGTATCGAGTCTCCATCGAGCGTGCATAGCGTGATGTCAACGGCCATACCGTAGTTGTGCAGTCCACCGCCATTGGCTGGATTGCTGACGTATATGTTCTTGGATGTTCCTTTCACTTTGTTCCACATCTTCTGCTGTATCGACATCGGGCGTGCCGCATCATATATTTTCAGACTGAGGTCAGGGCGCAACTCCTTCAGTCTTTTCTGTGCCTTAACCACTGCTTCGGCGGCTTTCGGATGCAGGTAGGCGTGTCTAAGGGTGTCATACAATACCACTCCTGTGAAATTGTCTGCACGGGAATACATCAGACTGACCTGTATCGTCTTGTCTTTCTTCTGCACGTCAACCATTCCCTGACTTTCCATCGACTGACCCATGCACAGCGTTTGCATACTTATTAACAGCAAACATACGGTTTTTATCTTGTTCATGGTTTTCTTTTTTACGGCACTAATAATAAGCGATGATTTAAACACGATTACCCAATAACTTTGAATCGTGCGAATTTCAACAACAGTTGTTTCACACCGGCATTCTTGAACTGTACGGTGGCTTTCAGGTTCTCACCCGTGCCTTCGAGTTTTATCACTGTTCCCAACCCGAAACGCTCATGCTCGATCACACTGTTCTCCTTGATATTGGAGTTAATGCTATTTCCGCTTTTGGTTTTGAAATTACTTGCGGCGGTTGCCTGCAAACGTTTGAAGCGTGGCGAGAAAGTGTCTGAAATAGGCTTTTCCTCACGGTGTACTACCTCACGTGGTTTAAAGTCTGCCTTGAACTGTGTAGCAACTGGATGGCTGTTTTGATAACGATTGTCATTTTGGAATAATGATGGTCGTGAATTGAACGTGTTAATCTGCCTCGTAAATATTTCCTTGTCATCATCAACCTTAATTAGTCGTGGGTCAATGTCTTTGATGAACCTGCTTGGCGACTGCATTTCCATGTTTCCGAAATGATAACGGTTTTTAGCGTATGTGAGGATACAATGCTTCTCGGCACGTGTTATGGCGACATAGAGCAAACGCCGCTCCTCTTCCAACTGTCTACGACTGTTGAGCGCAAGCACATTCGGGAATATGTTCTCCTCAAGTCCTACAATGAATACGGTGGGAAACTCAAGTCCCTTGGCACTGTGCACCGTCATTAGTGAGACACGGTTTGTTCCCGCATTATCATCACTGTCAAGGTCGGTCTGCAAGGAAACTTCCTGCAGGAAGTCATACAAACTGACTTCCTCTTGTCGCCCTTCCTCACGACGGCTCTCAACAAATTCTTTGATACTGTTCATAAGTTCCTCTACGTTATCCTGGCGTGACACGTTCTCTGGTGTGTTGTCTGAATAGATGTCGGCGGATATACCACTGCTTTTCACTATTTCCATGCCCAAAGTATAGGCGTCTGACGTAGGAAACTTGTTGATATATCTTATTATAAGTTCCTTAAAATCATAAAGTTTCGTAAGTGTCACCTTACTTACGTTAAGTCCGTATTTATCTGGTGAACAAACCACTGTCCACAAACTGACTCCGTTTACTGAGGCGATACCGGCGATTTTTGCTACTGTGGTATCTCCAAGTCCTCGCTTTGGGTAGTTGATTATACGCTTGAACGCTTCCTCATCATCAGGATTGACCACCATTCTGAAATATGCTAAGATATCCTTGATCTCTTTTCGCTGGTAGAATGCCAATCCGCCATAGATACGGTACGGGATATTCGATTTCAACATCGCCTCCTCAAAACTGCGGCTTTGGGAGTTGGTGCGGTACAACACGGCAAAGTCGCTGTACTCACATCTGTCTTGTTTCTTTATCCTCGTTATCTCTTTGCACACGATGATAGCCTCCTCACGGTCACTGTACGACGGTTTCAACAGCAGCCTCTCGCCTTCATCATTCCTGCTGTACACGTCCTTTTGTATCTGCCGCTCGTTGTGCTTGATAAGACTGTTTGCTGCATTCACAATACGCTGCGTACTGCGGTAGTTGCGCTCCAACTTGAACAGGCGCATGTTGGGAAATGTATTCTCAAAGTCGAGGATGTTGTCGATATTCGCTCCACGGAAGGCATAGATGCTTTGGGCATCATCTCCTACGACACATACGCGTTGACGCTCCTCTGACAGTTGCCATACTATTTTCTGTTGTACGGAGTTGGTGTCCTGATACTCATCCACGAGGATATAGTTAAACCGCTCCGCGTATTTCTGACGTATATCCTCATGTTCGTTGAACAGGGTGTAGGTGTTTGTGAGCAGGTCGTCAAAGTCCATTGCATTCGCTTTCTTGCACCGTTCGCAATAAACGGAATATATCTTCCCTATCTCCGGAACATGCTGACTTGCATCCCGCTCGGTCAGGCTGTCCATCTGAACGTACAAATCGGGGAGTATCAAATGGTTTTTCGCCATGCTTATCCTTGAATGTACACCTGTGGGCTTATATAGTTTGTCGTCTAATTGCAGCTCTTTTATTATCGTCTTGATAAGACTGCGGGAATCGGTTTCGTCATAAATGGTGAAATTCTGTGAATATCCAATTTTCTCCGCCTCGACACGCAGGATACGGGAGAATATACTGTGAAACGTTCCCATATAGAGATGCTTCGCCATTTCCTCTCCCACCAAACCACCGATACGCTGCTTCATCTCATTGGCTGCCTTGTTGGTGAATGTCAGGGCAAGGATATTCCACGGCTTCATCCCCATACTGAGAAGATAGGCGATTTTATAGGTCAATACGCGCGTCTTGCCTGAACCGGCACCGGCAATCACCAGCGATGGACCGTCACAGTATTCTACTGCTTTGCGCTGACTGTCATTCAGCTGTTCGAGAAAATCAATATTCATATCGGATCTTATTTGCAGCAAATGTGTTACTTCTTGTTCTTGTATATGCCACCGGAAGTAGTGTTCGGATCGATGTCCTGGCCTTCCATGGGAAACGATGGGATGAATTTCATCTGTTGCTCTATCTGTCTCTTGCGTTTCAATGTGTAGTCGCTCGGCGCGGCAGAGTTGTATATCAACGGGTTGGGCAATGTGGCGGCGATAAGCGCACACTCATCTCTAAACAAATCCACTGCGTCCTTGCCGAAATTGTCCTCCGCTACTGCCTGTACTCCGTAAATGCCTTTCCCCATCTCTATGGAATTAAGATACACCTCCATTATTCTCTGCTTGCTCCACATAAACTCAATGAGTACCGTGAAATAGGCTTCCAAGCCCTTTCTCAACCACGACCTGCCCGGCCATAGAAATACGTTCTTTGCCGTTTGCTGTGATATGGTGCTTGCGCCTAATTTTTTGTTGCTGTTCATGTTGTGTTTCGCCGCATTCTCTATGGCTTTATAGTCAAAACCATGATGGATAAGGAAACGCTGGTCCTCACTCGCCATTACCGCAACGGGCATGTGCTGGGAAATCTTGTCCAACGACACCCAACTGTGGTGCAGTTTTATGTGCTCACCGCTCTTCACCTGTTCTGCACAGCGTATGAACATCAAAGGTGTGAAATATACGGGGATAAAACGTAATGCCACAACAGCAAGAATGGTGGAGCCGAAAAAGACTACCACCATCCATCGTATAATGCGGGTTAATAACTTTAGTTTACCCATAAAGTCTGAATTTTTGCGGTGCGTACGAGATTCGAACTCGTGACCTCCTGCGTGACAGGCAGGCATTCTAACCAACTGAACTAACGCACCTTACAAATAACCGCTTTCTATGCGGTGCGTACGAGATTCGAACTCGTGACCTCCTGCGTGACAGGCAGGCATTCT
>JAJQAR010000059.1:7933-10999 GCA_021203705.1 Prevotella sp.
AACCAACTGAACTAACGCACCTTAGAACAGGTCATTATTTGCGGTTGCAAAAGTATTAATATTTTTCTTTATCACCAAGAATTTCAGGCACTTTTTATAGAAAAAGTTGCATGAGCAGCGCACTGTGATAGTTCTTTCCGTCAAAGAGCCACTCCTTTAATTCACTTGTCTTTACAAAGCCGCTTTTCTCGAATAGCTTAATCGAATCGGTGTTCTCCTTATCTATACATACGTACAACTGGTGTAGGTGAAGCACTTCTAATGCGTATCTCTTTATCCTAACCATGGTGGCAAATGCATAGCCGTGGTTTCGTAGGTGTTTCCTTATCACAATTCCTACCTCAGCCCTCAGATGCCTCGGATCGAAGTCTATTATATCAACAATACCCACCACATTCTGTTGCTCATCCTCTATCATCATACGTACCTGACGGTCTGAATAAATATCGTTCTTTGAAGTTGCGACATATTCATATAGTGCATACCGTGAATATGGCACGTTAGTGGTACTCACATTCCACAGCAACGGGTCGTTCTCTATTCCATAAAGTGTGTCAAGGTCTTCTGGCTCTATCGCTCTAAGGCGCACAAAGGGCAGTGTTTCCATGTTTGGTAGTTGTTTGAGTTATTTTTGATAGTATGTTCTTTCATAGTGTGTGCTTGCAATTGTCCTGCAAGTTATAGTTTTATTATCTCATTGTCGGTGATAATCATGTTGTATTCTGGATGGTACGTTCCAATCAACAGGTTGGGGTTGTTGTTGTTCTTTGAGAAATTCTCAAGTATTGTCTCGTATTTATACGAACTGATGTCATAAACCGCGTATGTGGTGGTTTGGATGTCGATACCTTCAATGAAATGGAGATGTCCGTCAGGAACTGACTGCTCATCGCATTGGAAAAACTCTGCCGTCAGTCCGTTGTGATCCGCAATTCTGCGACATTTTGCCAATGAGCTTTCATTTGCGAAAAACAGGAATGACGGAATTTTCTTGTTTTTGTATGAGAAGAAACCGAGGGTTTTCTTGATTTGTTCTGACCATATTTTCATTAGTGCGAAGAATGCCTTCACGTATATCGCAGTCTTTATAGGTATGTTTATCCAAAAACTCAGATGTCCGTAGTGCTTCCTGAAAAAGATAATCATCGCCTGATAGAATACATGGACATACCTGAAAGATGATTTCTGCGTACTCTCGCCTTTGTAATGGAGTATCTTTGTAGGGAGATACCAGTTCTCATAGCCGCTTTTCAGAAGTCTGAACGACAGATCGATGTCCTCGCCATACATGAAAAAGTCCTCATCCAACAGTCCTACTTTGTTTAATGCTTCCCTGCGCAACATGATGAACGCACCACTTATCACTTCTATCTGTTCTGGCTCATCCCACGGCAGATACCCCATATAGTACTTTCCGAAACGTTTACTCGTTGGAAACTTTGCGCATAGTCCGCACATCTTATAGAATGATACCATGGGGGAAGGCAGTCCTCTGCGACTTTCCAATGCAGAACTGCCGTCACATTTCAGCATCCTGACACCCAAGCCTCCTGCATTCTCATGGGCATCCATAAATTCAAGACATTCTTTTATGGTATTCTCGCCTACGAAGGTATCAGGATTTATCAACAATACATATTCGCTTTTCGCTTTACCTATCGCCATGTTGTTGGCATGTGCGAAACCATAGTTGTGTTTGCAGGAAATTATCTTGATATTCTTGTGGTTTTTCCTGATACATTCCACGGTATTGTCTTTCGAGTGGTTGTCAACGATTATTATTTTCGCATCTATACCATCGATGGCTCGCTGCACACTGTCAAGACACTGTTGCAGGTAGTTTTTGACGTTATAGCTTACTATGATAATTGACAGTTTCATCATTTCTCACTTGTTTCGGATATGCACCTGCCCTCGCTTGGATATATGAAAGGCAGACAGATAAGTCCTATTATTGCCATATAACCGAATGCCACGTTCATGAAAAGATAATACAGAATGGTATTGATTACCATCGGCAGGCACAGCATCATCATCCTTAGACTGCCTAATTTCTTCAATCCTTGCTCTCGTGTGGCAATTAGCGTTTGGTGTATCTTGTTGAATTTGAACAGTCTGAGCGAAAGGGGTATGAGGCATATTGTCAACAGCTCCATGAGGGATGTCAACAGAAACTCAGCATTCTTGGCTTCGCTGAGTTCGCCAGGCAATATTGTTTCAGTCTCATAAAGCACTACGATAACCACAGCCACAATAATGGATGCGAAGAGTTCTGTCCTCAATATGTTTATTGCCTTTTTCATAGCATGTCTGAAGGTTATGCGTTGTTGAACGGTATGCGGTTTATTATCGACCGCCCCAATGTCACCTCATCGGTGTATTCTAATTCGTTGCCTACTGATATTCCTCTTGCTATTACTGACAGTTTCACGTCTATCCCCGTAAGTTTACGGGATATATAGAAATTCGTCGTATCTCCTTCCATAGTAGGACTGAGTGCAAGGATTACCTCATTGATGCCGCCTTCTTTAACCCTTTCCACTAACGAGTCAATTTCTATATCGCCCGGTCCAATACCGTCCATCGGTGATATTATGCCTCCAAGAACATGATACAGTCCGTTGTACTGTTGGGTGTTCTCTATCGCCATAACATCCTGCACGTTTTCCACAACGCAAACTGTTGAATGGTCACGGCGGGGAGCAGAACAGATGGAGCATATTTCGGTATCGCTGATGTTATGACATACCTTGCAATACTTTATCTCTTGCCGCATCTCACTGATCGTCTTAGCAAAACGCTCTACCTTATCCTTGTCTTGTCTAAGCATGAACAGCACTAACCGCAATGCCGTCTTATGTCCTATCCCAGGCAGACTCGCAAACTCTGAAACAGCTTTCTCAAACAGTTGTGACGGATATTGGTTCATTTCATATATTTTGTGTGCAAAGATTTTGCCAACGAGAGGAATGAAAGCTTGCTTTCAAATTCCCGAGTGCAGCTAAATTTTCTGCAAAGATTTTGCCAACGAGAGGAATGAAAGCTTGCTTTCAAATTCCCGAGTGC
>JAJQAR010000319.1 GCA_021203705.1 Prevotella sp.
TATCTGGGTAAGACGATACAGGTAATCCCGCATATCACGGATGAGATAAAACGCAACGTGATGCTACTTGGCAAAAAGAACAATTACGATTTCGTAATCACCGAAATAGGCGGCACCGTAGGTGATATAGAAGGTCTGCCGTTCCTCGAAAGTATCCGTCAGTTGAAATGGGAACTTGGCAAGAAAGCGCTTTGCGTGCACCTGACATATATTCCTTATTTGGCTGCCGCAAAGGAACTCAAAACAAAACCTACACAGCACTCCGTAAAAGAGTTGCAAAGTGTCGGTATCCAACCGGACATCCTCGTACTTAGAACAGAGCATTGGCTTAACGACGACCTCCGCAAAAAGGTAGCAAATTTCTGCAATGTTGATTTTGAAGCAGTAGTACAAAGCGTGGATATGCCGACAATATACGAGGTGCCGGTAAGTATGCAGGACCAGAAACTTGACGAGACAATCCTCAAAAAGATGGGCGAACCAATCGGCGAGACACCATCATTAGGTCCATGGCGTTCTTTCCTTACTCGCATGCACGAGGCAACGGAAATAGTGAATATCGGACTTGTTGGCAAATATGACCTGCAAGATGCTTACAAAAGTATATTGGAGAGCCTCTCACAGGCTGGAACTTACAACGACTACAAGGTGAAAGCTCATTTCATCAACAGTGAGAAGATAGACAAAAACAATGTTGAGGAAACTCTTTCCGGCATGGATGGCATAGTAATCTGCCCAGGGTTCGGACAGAGAGGCATTGAAGGAAAAATCACCGCAGTACAATACACTCGTACACACGACATCCCTACATTCGGTATCTGTCTTGGTATGCAGATGATGGTAATCGAGTTCGCTCGCAACGTCCTTGGATATGAAGATGCCAACAGTAGGGAAATGGACGAAAAAACCTGCCATAACGTGATAGACATCATGGAGGAACAGAAGAACATAACCAATATGGGCGGCACAATGCGTTTGGGTGCTTACGAATGTGTACTGAGACAGGGCTCACGGGTTTTCGACATCTACAAAAAAGAGCATATACAGGAGCGTCACCGCCACCGTTATGAGTTCAATAACAACTTCGAACAGGAGTTCGAGCGTGCCGGCATGAAATGCACTGGGCGCAACCCTGAAAACGACCTCGTGGAAATCGTAGAGATTCCAGGACTGAAATGGCACATCGGAACTCAGTTCCACCCTGAATACCAGAGTACCGTGCTCCATCCGCACCCTTTGTTCCTTGACTTCGTGAAGACAGCAATAGAGAACAGCAAAAACCGTAAATCATAGTAAAACGCAGATAATCTCATGGATAAAAATACTATAATCGCTTTTGTTCTCATTGCACTGCTGCTCATCGGTTTCAGTTGGTATAACAAACCTTCTGAAAAGGAAATAGAACAACGAAGAATACAAGACTCAATAGAAGCTGTTGCAAAGCAGGAAGCTGAGAAACAGCAACAGATAGAACAACAAGCTGCACCAAAAGCAGTCGAAAACAAAGATACAACGGCTCTGTTCTACTCTTCAATGACAGGTGAGAACAAGGACGTAATACTGAAAAACTCCAAGATTGAACTTACCGTCAGCACCAAAGGCGGAACAGTTGACAAAGCCGTAATAAAAGGTTTCAAGGATAACAAAGGTAACGATGACCTTACTCTTTTCGATGCCAACGACCACTCTCTGAAATTCATGCTTGAGGGAAAAGAAACGAATATCCTCACAAGCGACCTATATTTCACGCCTTCAAACATTACCGACTCTACCGTTACGATGACAGCAGACGCCGGCGACGGTAAGTATCTGGTTTTTGACTATAAATTAGGCAAAGACTACCTGCTGCACTTCTCCTTGCGTGCCAATGGCATGGAAGGAATATTCTCACCCAACTACAACAAACTCGGCATAGAATGGACTGACCATTGCCGCCAGCAGGAGCGGGGATTTACTTTTGAGAACAGATATGCCTCTCTTACTTATCACTTCACAAAGGGCGGCACCGACTACCTTAGCGAGACAAGTGAGAAGATTGACAAAGAGATTGAGGACGAAATCGACTGGGTGGCTTTCAAAAACCAGTTCTTCAGTGCCGTGATGATAGCAAAGGACAATCTGGGTGAAAACAACCTGATGACGAGTATTCCACAGAAAAAAGGCTCTGGCTACCTGAAACAGTATGCTGCGAAGATGAAAACTTTCTTCGACCCGTCAGGAAAACAGCCCACAGAACTCGAATTTTATTACGGACCGAATGATTTCCGCCTTTTGCAGCGTGTGGAAAAGGAAAGCTCTTTTGGCAAAGAACTCCAAATGCAACGCCTCGTTTATCTCGGCTGGCCTCTTTTCCGCATTATAAACCGTTGGTTTACTCTTTATGTATTCGACTGGCTTACAGGACTGAACATCAATATGGGTATCATACTCATACTCATCACATTGTTGCTGAAACTGATTACATTCCCGCTCGTAAAGAAAAGTTACATGTCATCAGCAAAGATGCGTGTATTGAAACCGAAACTCGACGAGGCAACGAAACAGTACAACAAGCCCGAAGACCAAATGCAGAAGCAACAAGCGATGATGGCGCTGTACTCAAAATATGGTGTCAGTCCGTTGAGCGGCTGTCTCCCAATGCTTATACAAATGCCTATCTGGATTGCAATGTTCAACTTCGTACCTAACGCTATACAGTTGCGTGGCGAGAGTTTCCTGTGGATTAGTGACCTCTCCACATACGACCCGATCATTGAGTGGAACAAGAACGTTTGGCTCATCGGCGACCACCTCAGTCTTACGTGTATCTTATTCTGTGTTGCCAACGTACTTTACTCGATGATGAGCATGCGGCAGCAGAAAGACCAGATGGTAGGTGCGCAAGCTGACCAGATGAAGATGATGCAATGGATGATGTATCTCATGCCTGTATTTTTCTTCTTCATGTTCAATGACTACTCCGCAGGTCTTAACTTCTATTATTTCATCTCCCTATTCTTCAGCGCAGCCATAATGTGGCTCCTCCGCAAGACAACGAATGACAAGAAACTCCTTGCCATCCTCGAAGCCCGCTATCAGGAGAACAAGAACAACCCTCAGAAAATGTCTGGCCTTGCCGCCCGTCTCGAGAAGATGCAGAAGCAAGCCGACGAGATGAAGAAGCTCCGCGAAGGTCAATACAAAGCCAAACCCCGGAAATGATAAGATTAAATTAAAATAAAATGACAAACAGAAATGCACTCATGCAATTACCCAAGAGGAAAGGTAAATTCTCAATTCTCAATTCTCAATTCTCAATTTGCGTCCTGGTATTTATGACAGTGATGTCAACTTCACAAGCAGAGGCTCAGGACGCACCATTTATCGGTAAGAACAACATCACGTTGGAAAGCGACCTCATGACCCCAGAGGCTCTTTGGGCAATGGGACGCATTGCCAGCTATCAGGCTTCGCCCGATGGAAAGAAGATTGTTTATCAGGTGGGTTATTACAGTAAGGAACAGAACAAAGGTCATCAGGTTCTTTACATCATGAACTCTGATGGCACTAACAACCAACTTCTCACCACAAGTGATAAGAACGAAACCGATCCAGCCTGGATTGAGAATGGCAATAAAATCGCTTTTCTCTTTGAAGGACAGATATGGACTATGAATCCTGACGGAAGCGAAAAGGTACAGATAACTAAGGACAAAACGGATATCGACGGTTTCCTGTTTTCTCCCGATGGCAAGCACGTAATACTGATAAAACAACTGCCCTATCACGAGAGTATCAAGGAAAATCCATCCGACTTGCCAAAAGCCTCAGGACGGTTGGTAACAGACATGACCTACCGTCATTGG
>JAJQAR010000023.1 GCA_021203705.1 Prevotella sp.
GAAGAACGATACCTTGCTGAACAACATAAATGAGTCGTTAAAGACATTCGACAATAATTAAAATAAATGAAAAGATATGAGACGAATAACTATCATTATGTTTTGCCTTGTGATATCTCTCGCAGGTAAGGCGCAAATAGCGAAATGGCTGATACCGCCATCGTATGAGAAAATCGGGATTGCGGATGGTGCAGATGCAATTATAACAGACTCATCGGGTGTAAAATCCATTTGGTCTATGGATGGGAAAAGACTGATAAAGACCACTAACGAGGTAAATCCGTTCAGGGAAGGAATGGCAGTGTCAACCAAACCTGGTACCACGGAGATAGTCGGAATATACAGTGATAACGGAAAATTCAAACAAATAGAAGGATGTAATACGACATACGATTATCCATATTTTTCAAATGGTTTATTACTTGTAAAAAAAGGATCATTTTACAAGTACATAGAAAAGGATGGAAATATATCAGAAGATGAATATGTGCAAGCATATCCATGTTTCAATGGTTATGCGGTATGTGAGAAGTTTTTGAATTCCAAGAAGCAGAGAGACGCATGTTATTACCTGATGAGTAGTATGGGAGAAAACGTGCAGTTCACATATAACGGTAAGAGTTTTGATATTCATGATGTGGAATTCATCTCATCAGTAAATGATGAGAATACGGCAGTGGTTGTGATTAAGCACAAAGTTTATTTTTTTGATGGTATGAGGGGGACGATAACACCAGTATATGCTACGGAAGGCGCTGTGAATATTAAGGAGCAGGCAAAAATAGATTCTGATTTCGGTCAGACTTTTAAGCACGATACTGACAGTACGCATATATTCCAGGCAAAATGTGGCAAGGATGACTATGTGTTTTTCTGTTTTGACTCGATGTTAAGGTTGATAACGATAACACGTAACGATAAGAAATACGAATATAAGGTAAAGAGGGAGGATAAGAAAGTGCTCAATTCGCCATTGAAACCGAGTAAGAATGGAAAGCTAATGGGCATATTATGGAACAGTGAGGACATACTGCCGCCGCAATTTGATGAGATAGTGACCTGTATGGACAATAAAGCGATAGTGAAATTAAAGGGCAAATATGGAATGTTGGAGATAGACAAGGAACATTCGTTCAGGTTAAGGATGAATAAAGGGGACGACATACCTTTTAAGCACCAGAAGTTTGAGACTACGTTAAGGCTCGATTTGCCTACATATATCTCAGCGAACCGGACGAGTATAGAGATAGATACGAAGACAGGATGTAATTTGGACAAGACATCGAAACAAAGCCGGAACACCGAAAGCGGTAATTACGTGGAGTATAATTGTGTATTGAACATTCCGGAAGATTTGCCTGATGAGCTGACTGAAATAGAATATCCATTAAAGATTCAATACGATGGTATTACATCAACCACGATACCCTTCAAGGTGAAGGCATGGTATTATAAATATTTTGTTGTAGACCTTGACGATTCACAGACATCAATAGACAACGGAACGGTATCTTTCGTATTCAACATAAATGCAGACAGGAGTGCCGGTGATGGAGTGTATCACACTACGGTAAATATCCTGACAGACTCATTAAGTTATGAAATAGAAAAGATGTCGGAGATAAGATATAAGTGTAAGGTGATATCATTGAATGAAGGGGTGAATAACATAGTGGTACAGATTTTGGAGCAAGGCTGTCCGCCAGCGTCATTCCCGTTTGAGGTGGAATACCACAAGCCGGTATCAAAGTTAAGGAACAAGCAGGCAGAGAAGGAGAAGGTTACAATCAAGAAGAAGCCGAATGCCTCCCAGACAATAAGTGAGCCACGTGTTATAATGTAAAGAAGGAGATATGAATATAAAAATCTGTGCGATAAGCGATATAGGCAAGGAGAGGACGAACAATGAGGATGCTGTTGTATTTTGTGCCGATTTAGGAAAAGCGGATTGGGAACAAAAATCGATGGTGGAATACATCCCGTTAGGGTCTTATGGAGCATTGTCGGTAGTAGCCGATGGAATGGGAGGAGCGAATGCCGGTGAAGTGGCGTCGTCGTTGGCAATATCCACAATCAAGAAAAGGTTTTGTGTAGAAAACCTGAAAGGTGTTTCAGATAAGGAGGTTGATATACATGGACATATAAGGAGTGCGATAAGTGCCGCAAATGAGGCGATAATGGATTATGTGACGAAGGAGCCGGATTCCATAGGACTTGGCACAACCATTGTGTTGTTATGGCTAAAAAAAGAGAAAGCGTATATCGCATGGTGTGGTGACAGCCGTTGTTATTGTTTCAATCCGGAATCTGGCCTGCGACTAATGACAAAAGACCATTCGTATGTCCAACAGCTTGTGGACAAAGGAGAAATCAAGCCCATGGAAGCGTTCAATCATCCTGACAGCAATATTATAACCCGATGTCTCGGCGATGTGGATGCCGAGTCAGAGCCGGATATACTTACCTATACGGTAAACGGAGGAGATATATTTCTGCTATGTAGTGATGGATTGTGCGGATATTGCAGAGATTCCCAGATCAGAAAAGAGTTGTATAAGCATTTCGACAATCTCGAAATATGTCAAGAGAATTTGTTGCGACTGGCACTTGATACAGGCGGTGAGGACAATATAACCATTTCATTATGTGCCACATTGCCGAATGACGAAATAGTCCCGAAGAAGGGAAACAATAAAATCAACAGGTTTATAAGAGCTATGTTTAAGAAATAAAAAGATTTGAAATGCATTCTTGGTTGAGAATGCTTTTTTTATAAAATTAAGTTTTCAGTAATAAAGTTTGATAAGATGGAAAAAATTATTAATTTAGCAACATAAAAACAAGAAGGCTTTAAAGCAATAACAGATTTTTATTTTGAAGTTTAACTTTCAACTATATCCATTACTGAACATTGCATTGTCGCTTATTGTGGGAATGGTTGTAGATAAGCAGACAGGGGATGCTGTGCCCACATGGGTGTGGCTGTTGCTGTTGTGTGCATCGGTAGTGGTGACAATATGCCTGTACAGGAAACTGGTAGTGCAGTCGGTGATGATACTTGTGGCTACGGTGATGCTTGGGGGGACGCTGATGTCGATAAAGATGGCTTCGCTGAATATTAATCTGCCGTGGGGAAAAGAGTTATATACGGCAGTTGTCATGGGAACGCCAAAGCTGTCGGACAGGGTGTTGAGGTGCGACATGATAGTGAGGGTGAACGGCAGGCCTGTCAAGACAATGGCGACGATAATGCGTGACTACGAGGCAGACAACCTGAAGCCAGGCGACGGAATGACATTCTACCACTATCTCAATGTGCCACGCAACGGAAAGAATGCCACCTTTGATTACAGGACATACCTTCTCAACAACGGCTATGTAGCCACCACCTTCATATCCACAGACAATTGGCAGCGGGAAGAAGCTGATTTGAGCTGGCTGCCGCTCATGGACAGGGTAAAGATACGGGCGTTGAGGTTTAGGGAAAGATTGTTGCAGAAATACAAGGACTTGGGTTTTGATGACCAGGAATATGCGGTATTGGCAGCGATGACATTAGGACAGAAGTCAGCCATGTCGGATGAGTTGAAAGAAGACTATTCCATAGCGGGAGCTGGGCATGTGTTAGCGTTGTCGGGACTGCATCTATCTACAATATATCTTTTTTTGACATTGATTTTCGGAGGAAGGAAGCGGGTATGGTATATCATCAGTCAGGTGCTGATAATGAGTGCCATCTGGACCTACGTGTTTATCGTGGGGATGTCTATCTCCGTAACACGAGCCGCAATAATGCTCACGGTTTATTCGTTGGTGAGCATGCTGAACAGAGACCGCATATCGT
>JAJQAR010000184.1 GCA_021203705.1 Prevotella sp.
ATGGAAAAAGAATGATAAAATAAAAAAGCCCGTTAGCAAACGGGCTTTTTTATTGCAAGTTAATTATTAGATCTAGTTTGGCACGGTATTTGCTCTGATTTTAATGAAAAGATTGGTTTATTAATAATAATTCAGCATTAAAGCTGTTATAATAGAGAACAAAAAATATGGCAAGTCAATTTTCACCAAAAGTATCGCAAATCCTCGCTTTTAGTAGGGAGGAGGCTGCCCGTCTTGCCAGCAGATCGGTAGGTCCTGAGCATCTGCTGTTAGGCATCATGCGCGACAAGACAAGTCCGGTACATGATTTTTTCTTAAAGTCAGATATCAACATACATTCCGTAAAAACTGAACTCGAGCAGAAAGTGCGCGAGGATGACCTTTTCCGTCCAATGGACACCCATGAACTTTTACTTAATGAAAAGGCAAGTAAAATACTGAAATTAGCAGTTTTAGAGGCACGTAGAATGGCGCACCACACAGTCACTGAGGAGCACCTGCTTCTCGCCATATTGCATGGTGTTGACAATGGGGCAAAGGAGGTATTGGAATTTAACAACATGACATACGAAAACACTTTTGCTTATTTCCAGAGCATGAGGAAAACCGTTTCTGACGGTCTTGACATTCCAGAAAAGGACGATGACGACACATTGAATCTCAACGGGAACAACTCACAGAGGTCAAGACAACAGGGTAGCAGTACCACTGCGACAAAACGTCCTGGTGGCAAGACTCCCGTACTCGACAATTTCGGCACCGACCTCACACAAGCTGCCGCAGAGGGCAAGCTCGACCCTGTTGTCGGGCGCAAGCGTGAGATACAGCGTGTAACGGAAATCCTTTGCCGCCGCAAGAAGAACAATCCGATACTTATCGGTGAGCCGGGTGTAGGAAAGAGTGCGATTGTCGAGGGATTGGCGCAATTGATACACAAACATCAGACATCTCCTGTCCTTTTCAACAAGCGCATTATCAGTCTTGATTTGGCGGGTATTGTGGCTGGCACAAAATACCGTGGTCAGTTTGAAGAGCGTGTACGTGCATTAATAAAGGAGATTGAACAAAATCCTGAAGTGATAATATTCATCGACGAAATACACACCTTAGTGGGTGCCGGCTCAACGCCTGGTTCTATGGACGCTGCCAACATGCTGAAACCGTCGTTGGCAAGGGGTACGATACAGTGCATCGGTGCCACAACGCTCGATGAATACCGTAATTCCATAGAGAAAGATGGGGCTTTGGAACGTCGTTTCCAGAAGATTATTGTTGACGCCACTTCTGCAGAGGAAACATCAGCCATACTCAATAATATAAAGGAGCGTTACGAGAAACATCACAATGTGACATATTCGGAAGAAGCTGTTACTGCGTGCGTCAAATTGACAGAGCGATATGTCACTGACCGCTCGTTCCCTGACAAGGCAATTGACGCTCTCGATGAATCAGGCTCTTGTGTGCACCTGAAAAACGCACATGTGCCGCCTGAGATTGAGGAGAAGGAGAAAGAGATTGCTTACGTAAAGGATCAGAAGTTAGAATCGGTAAAGAACCAGAATTTCGAGTTGGCTGCAAGTTACCGTGACAAGCAACTTGAACTTGAAGCTGAATTGACACAGCTTCGTGAACAGTGGTTGAGCAACAGTACAGGGCAGCGTGACATCGTGACCGAGCATGATGTTGCAGATGTAGTGTCTGTAATGGCTGGCGTGCCTGTGCAGCGCATGGAGGAGGATGAGGGCGCACGTCTCATGAAGATGGGTAGCGTTCTCAAACAGGCGGTGATTGCACAGGATAAGGCTATCGATAAGATTGTAAAGGCTATTCAGCGCAACCGTGTGGGTCTGCATGAGCCTGATCGTCCAATTGGTGCTTTCCTGTTTCTTGGTCCTACCGGTGTGGGTAAGACTTATCTCGCTAAGAAATTGGCTGAACAGATGTTCGGCAAGAGCGACTCGATGATACGTATCGATATGAGCGAGTACAGCGAGAGTTTCAACACCTCACGATTGGTAGGTGCGCCTCCAGGATATGTAGGTTACGAGGAAGGAGGACAGCTTACGGAAAGAGTGCGCAGACACCCCTACTCTATTGTGCTTCTTGATGAGATTGAGAAAGCGCATGGCAACGTGTTCAATATGTTGCTACAGGTTCTCGATGAAGGGCGACTTACTGATGGTAACGGCAGGACTGTTGATTTCCGCAACACGGTGATAATAATGACGAGTAATGCTGGAACACGACAACTCAAGGAATTTGGCAGGGGCGTTGGTTTCAATGCAGGCGGTCTTGGTGTGAATATGGATGATAAGGATAAGGAGTATGCCCGCAGTATCATTCAAAAGAGCCTTAGCAAGCAATTCAGTCCAGAGTTCCTCAACCGTTTGGACGAGATAATCACTTTCGACCAGCTCGACCTGGAAGCTATAAAACAGATTGTCGGTTTGGAATTGGAAGGTCTCTATAAGCGTGTTACTGATTTGGGCTTCACAATGGAAGTAACTGATGCGGCTAAGGAATTTGTCGCTACTAAGGGTTACGATGTGCAGTTCGGTGCCCGTCCTCTAAAACGCGCTATTCAGACTCATATCGAGGATGGCGTCTGCGAAATGCTGTTAGACGGAAAACTGAAAAAAGGCAACACCATTCTGGTTGACAAAAATTCGGAAAAAGAAGAATTATCATTCACAATAAAAGCGGACTAATGTCCGCTTTTATTGTTATCTCATTATCTTACAGTGATGTGGAATAATCCGCATAAATTTCCTCAAAAAACGAGACAGAAAAAAACAGAAAAAGCTAAGTATCTGTGCAGGGATACTTGGCTTTTCTTGATTGGTGATTCCGTTGGGGCTCGAACCCAAGACCCACGCCTTAGAAGGGCGTTGCTCTAATCCAACTGAGCTACGGAACCCCTAAATCAGGCGCAAAGGTACTCAAAAATATCCTTTTGGCAAAATTTTTATGTAAAAATGCTTTTAGTGTAAGAAATTTAGGCAATAATCTCAACAATATCCTATTTTACGATTACCGTTTGAGCCCATTTTCTCCTCTTTACAGAGGGTTATCAGAGTATCGTTAGAAATCTTCTCGCCCTTTATCAGCTCTTCCATTACGACCTTGCGACTGATATTGTCGATCTCACCGCCACTGAAATCAAACATCGTCGCCAACTTGTCAGCTGTGTTATCATCCAATGTCGGCAGTTTTGAGAGCCAGATATTCTTCTTCGCCTCCACCGTAGGTTTGTCATATTTTATCTTGAACAGAAACCTGCGCTCAAACGCCTTATCCAAATTATCGGCAAGATTGGTTGTAGCGATGAGTATGCCGTCCAAATTCTCCATTTCCTCAAGGATAATGTTCTGAATGGCATTCTCCGTCTGAGACACACTGCTGAAGTTGGTGTCCTTCCTCTTTGCAAAAATTCCATCAGCCTCGTTGAACAACAATATTGGCGTTACCTTGCTCCTCTCACAAGCGGTGCGATAGTTATCGAACACCTTCTTGATAAGTTTCTCGCTCTCTCCGAACCAGCATGTCTTGGTGGCAGAGATATCCACATGCATAATCGACCTGCCCGTCAAGCGTGCAAGTTGCTTCACGCTCTCCGTCTTTCCCGTTCCAGGATAGCCATACAGCAGCACGGCAATCCCCTTTGGTAGTTTTTCCTTCTCCAACCTTTCACGCAACGCCTCATAGTTGCCCTGCGTCAGACTGAATTTCAATGTATTTAACTGCCGTTCCAACTCATCCCCGAAAAACAGTTTCTTCTCCGTAATCTTGTCGCAGGTTATTATGTCCTTGTCCGTAACCACAGTCTCAAACAGGTCAACAT
>JAJQAR010000024.1 GCA_021203705.1 Prevotella sp.
TTTTTCTTTAAATCCATACAATTCTTATTTTTTTATTCAATTTATCATTTTTGCTGATTTTTTGACAAAATATGCCTAAAAATGGCACACACAATACATCTTTTATTACTTTCAAATGTATATCGTCTATGTTTTATTTAGGGAATACAAGAGAAAGTAAATGAACATCAATGGCATAGAGATACAAGTAGAGCATAAAGATATCAAGAATGTTCACCTGTCAGTATATCCACCAGATGGTAGGGTACATGTCTCTGCGCCATTAAATTATAGTGATGAGTTGATTAGTATGTATGTGCTGCAAAAGTGGTTGTGGATAGAGGAAAAACGGAATGACTTACAAGCATACGACATACAGCCAGAGCGAGAGTATATTTCCGGAGAGGCACACTATTTCAAGGGAATGAAATACCGTTTGAAGGTAAACCGCCAATCATGCGGACCTTACAGTGTTGCCATTAACGGTGATTATATTGTAGTTAATGTTCATCGCGAGACCACGAAAGAGAATATCAAGCAAACACTTTATCTGTGGTATAAAGAACAACTGACGCCAATTTTGCAACGACTGATTGACAAATGGCAGAGAATATTAGATGTGCGACTTGAGGGTTGGGAAATCCGCCTGATGGCAGTACGTTGGGGCAGTTGTTCAGAGACGAAGGGGAAAGCCTATTTCAATGTGGAACTTGCTAAGAAACCCATTGACTGTATAGAATATATTGTGGCGCACGAACTGACACACCTTATTGAGCGAACGCATACAGACCATTTCCGCCGCCTAATGGATACATATCTTCCAAATTGGGAAGAGTTGAGAAAAAAGTTGAACGAATTTCCTTTGTAAAGTATGCCGGAATATATAGAAAAACGTGAGCGGGAATACCAGAATGATGTTGTGGCGTTGTTCAGTAAAGAACTGGGATATGAGTATCTCGGCAACTTGCAGTGTGGAAAAGGAAAGATAGACAATAGCCTTGGCGGTGCAAACTCCCCTATTATAGAAAGTGAGGTAAGAGCTTACTTAGGGAAAGCAGGATATACCCAAATGCAGATTGACGAAGCGGTACAGCGATTAAAGACAGTATGCAGACTGAATGAGAGGAAAAAAGTAAATCTATTGGATAAAAGCAATGAAGTATATGATATCCTCATCTCAGGCTTTTCGATAAAACCGTCACCTGACAAAACAGAACGTGATGTGATGCTTTTTGACTTTGAGCATTTTGAAAACAACAACTTTGCAATAGCCGAGGAGGTAAGTTATACAGACCCTCTGACACGCTATACGTCGCGCCCCGATATTGTAGTATATGTAAATGGCATAGCACTGTGCGTCATAGAGTTAAAGCGAAGTATTGTCTCCATTAATGAAGGAATACGTCAGCATCTGTCAAATCAGGAAGAATTGATACCATCGTTTTTCACGACAACCCAATTTACCGTTGTTGCACATCATGCAGAGCACAAGCAGTTGGAGCAAGGGGAAAGGATTGAGGATTATATGTATGGCTTTAAGTATGGTACTATTGGTACGCCCATTAATTTCTGGTGTCCGTGGAAATTCGATACGAACAAGACAGGTATTGTTCTTTCTGATACCGAATCCTTCAAGGAGTTTTTCAACAGGGAGCATTTTATGTTCATGTTCCGATATGGGGTGCTGTCAGACGGAGGTGTGAAAAAAGTAATGCGCCCTCACCAATATCATGCTTTACGTGCAGCAGAGCCACGTTTAAGACAGAAGGCAAGCGGCGTGATATGGCATTCACAGGGTTCTGGCAAATCACTTACAATGGTGTGGCTTGCATTATACATTAAGAATAATTTTGAGAATCCACGAGTGATTGTAATTACCGACCGCACTGAACTTGATCTCCAGTTAACTGCAGATTTCAGTGATACAGCCAATAATTTGCATCATACGATTTCACATTTTGATTTACTCAATACCCTTCAAAGTGGGAGTGAGTGGCTTATAAGCACGCTTATACATAAATTCGGCAATCACACAGCACATAGAGAGTATTATGGCGATAATGATGAAGAAAAGTCAACACACATACCCTTAGACACTTATCTATCCGAATTACAAGATACAATCAAGAGAAAATTTCCAAATGGCTTCAAAGTAAAGGGTAAAAACATTTTCGTGTTCATTGATGAATGTCACCGCACGCAAAGCGGCAGGCTTCATGAGGCGATGCGTGAAATTATGGGACAGGATGTAATGTTAATCGGTTTCACTGGAACACCACTTTTGCGCAGTCAGAAAAAGAACGGTGGTTATCACCGTCTATACAGGATAGAAAAGAACTTGACACAAAACAAGTTCGGTTCGTTCATTCACAAATACCTGCACAAGCAAGCGGTGGAGGACAGGGTAATACTTGACCTCCAATATGAGGCACGTGATGTGGAACAAAGTATTCCATCAAAAGACAGACTTGATGAGAAATTGGAAGATATAACTGCTGGGTTAAGTGGGGAGCGAAAGCAACAAATAAGAGACAGATGGGCTACACTTGAGCATGTCTATTCAGCGTCAGAGCGAATAGACAGGATAGGATACAGCATACTTGATGATATATCGAGAGGCTCAATATTGAGGCGCGATTGGGCGAATGCCATATTGATAGCCGGTAACATATATTCCGCATACAAATATTATGATTTTTTCAGAAACCGATGTTCTGACAAAAGTCTGTCAGAGAAAATCGCTGTTGTAACGAGTTATAATCCTACTGACAAAGATATCCGAAATAATGTGATAGACCCCAATAAGCAGACAGAGGAGAAATTCAAGCACGACATGGCATTACAATCGTTCAGGGATGCCGGAATTGCCGCAGACGATAACATTGGTTCAGCCGACAAATATGAGGCATGGGCAAAAGAGCGGTTCGTAAAGAAACCGGGGCGGTTGAAGTTGCTGATAGTGGTTGACAAGTTGCTTACAGGTTTTGATGCCCCGAATGCCACTTGTCTGTATATCGACAAGGATATGCACGACCATACACTGTTTCAGGCTATTTGCCGTGTTAACCGTTTGGGAACAGACGTGAAAGATGATGATGGAAATGTGATAAGCTATGCACATAAGGAATTTGGACTGATAGTAGATTTCAAGCATCTTTTTGTCAAAATTGAGAATGCGGTAACGAAATTCAATGACGAGAATGGCGGACTTGGCGGCTTTGACGAAATAGACATAGAGGGCTTGCTTGAGGATAGTATAGCGAAGAACAAGAAACGTCTTATTGCAGCCCAAAAAGCGTTCATGGCATTGAAGGCGTTATGGCAAAGTCTTGATCTGACAGATAATGACCTGTTGGCAGACTATTACACAAAGGATTTGGAGGGCGATCCCGCAAAACCGCGCCGTGATGCCATGTATAAGATAACGGAGACATTGACAACGGCATACGACAACATGGCTGACTTTATGGCACGCGCCGGGTTTACATCAGAGGAGGCTGACAATTTTGAGCGATTGTCGCATGAGGCTACTCATATAAATCTGTATGTGAAGCAAAAGTCAGGTGATATTTTTGACGTGCGTATTTATGACCCCGACATGCGTGCGCTCCTCGACCGTTATCTGCGAGCCGAGGATGCGGTAACAATAGTGAAAGCTTCCGCCGACTTTTCATTCCTTGATGTCATTGATGAAAAAACAGATGAATACAAGACAATTGACGAAGCCAAGAAACAAGCTAATGGCAATGAAAAGGCGGCGGCAGAGGCAATAGAGGGAAAGACACGAGCCGTAATCAATAATTTTAAGGAAAAAGACCCTGACGCATATCTTAAATT
>JAJQAR010000069.1 GCA_021203705.1 Prevotella sp.
TTATCTCTTTGTTCGGTAATATTTACAATATCCGTGAACAGGGTGAGATTGATTTTGGGCTTATTGCTTGTAAGTATTTCCATGACAATCAATGCGCAGAATGATAGTATTCAGAATGTAAAATTGCAGGAAGTAACAGTGCTTGCTGACCAAAAAGAGGAAACACCTACTCATACAGTCTTTGTCCCGTCTTCAAGCGACAAGGCTCATTCTACTAATGCATTCGAACTTCTTCATGCGATGAACATCAGCGATTTGGACATATCCTTTGACAGTAAGCAAATTTCTAATAACCGTGGGCAAGAAGTGGTTTTGTGCATTGATGGCATAGAGGTGTCGGCAGAAGAAGTAGCAGCATTACGTTCTAAAAATATCACAAGTGTGGAGTTTCAGCGTAACCCTACTGGCAAATACTTAGGAAAAGGTGGAGTGTTGAATTTCAAGACGATACAATACGATTACGGGGGTAATGTGTATTTATCGGCAAAAGAGTCTTTTCTATACAACAATGGTGATTACTTAGCCTCAGCTGATTTTTCACGCAAGAAAAATAAACTGTCATTGATCTACAACGGCAATTGGGATAAAACCATCAACAAACAGACTTCCTGCAATCAGTATTATTTTAATAATGGTAATACACTGTGCAAAAATGCCGAAATAGATCCTATCAAGAATAAGAATTGGGATAACACTGTAAATCTGCGTTATTCCAACAGCGATGATAATTATCGGTTTTCAATAACTGGCGGATTTTCAGATACATATACGCCATACAGTAATCGTGTCCAACAAATTGACTATACAGGCATGGAACAAGGATCATCCACTGAAAACAATACATCACGCTCGTACGGAAACTCATTCTCGATAAAAGCTAATTACACCCGTTGGCTGCAAAAACAGCAAGCTATTGATTTCAGGGTATCAGCTTCATTGGGCAAGAATAATTATCACTACTGTTATCAGGAAACAAATCAAGATGATATTTATTCTGACGCAAAAGAGAATAATCAGTTTCTTTCAGGTACAATTCAATACTTGAAGACCTTTAAAAACGGTATGGATTTTACTACGGTCATTAACCATTATTATAACAGATTCAACGACAGGTATAGAGGCAGTACGTATGACAGGCAGATATTGGAGAACAATGTCTCATCAGCAACAGTTCAGCTCAATAAATCAATGTCAAAGCTCTCTTTCTATGCCGCCGCAGGAATTTCGAACATGAATATCAAACAAAACGATAATCATTACAATTATCTGAACCCTACCAGCTATTATGGCGTAACGTACAGTCCTAATGGCAAACTATCTCTGTTGTTCAACGGCTTTTACGTTCACACAATTTTCGACCCAAGCAATAAAAATGACCTTTCCGTGCCAACATCGTTCTTTGAGGTGAGGCGTGGAAATCCTGATTTGAAACCGATAAATGTGCTTAGTAATACGTTAGAGTTCAACTACAGTTTTGGTAAGACTTCGCTGAACACATCCTATATGAACTACATCTATTTTAACAATATCCTACACGTATATGATGCAGACGATAATTATATCTATACAAGCTTTTCAAACGACGGGAATTTTTACGGAAATATGTTGACATTAACTTTGACGCAAAGATTATTTGATGACAAATTGAAAATCAGTTTGGAAGGTATAGAGGAATACAATGTGATAAAGGGGGATGTTTATTATGCGAAAAAGAATATTCTTAGAGGAAAGTTTAAGATTGACTATACTATCAAGAAAATGCGTGTAGGTGCAGAGGTAAAAACCCCATACACGGCATTGGACATACGGGAGCCATTCTTCGTCAAAGAAAGAACCGACTCGTCTTTTTATGCGATGTGGGACTGGACAAAATGGAGATTAGAGGCGAGCGTTCACAATCCATTTTCAAAATATGAAATATCCGAACAGTGGATGAACTACTCTTGTTTCAACATGAATATGAAAGATTATGACATAGAAAGAGGGCGCAGCGTATCTGTTAAAGCTGTGTACAACTTCGGTTATGGTAAGAAAAGCGAACATGAGGAACCTTCAGTTGAAAGCAATCTCAATAGTGCTATCTTGAAATCATATTAATTATGACAATTTATAATCGTTGCTTTTCATCACTGGAAGAGTCACCTTTATATTTGCTTCTTGTTGCGTTGAAATTATACTGTATAGTCAATTGCGCATAACGTGAATCGTTATTTTTATAATAATCGAAATCAATATCCTCATACCGAATCCCTGCCCCGAATCCCCAATTGCCAAACTGGGATTTAGCAGATACAAACAATGCCCAACGATTTTGTTTGGTAACATCGTTGGAATTATTGATGCCAAGCGTGGTGTTGTCGATGTCGTATGTCTGCGTCATGTCTGTGTATGAATATTCGCCCCCTCCTTCTATGTTTACGTACTTATTGGCGTAAGTCAAAATTCCTTTCGATGCATAATAACCGTACTGGCGGTTGCTAACCGTATTGACATCCTCGGATGCGTCATTTGGGAACCATGAATACATATTGTCACTTTCATTTCCTTTCAACCAATCAAAATTGAAATCCAAAGAAAGACCACTTCCTAAGTCGCCACTGAAATACGCATTGATATTGTGTGTATGGTCGGGCTTGTTGGATAATGCAAGTTGCTGCTCCTCCTCCATTTCATTGTTCACGACATGGCTGATATTATTAAGCATATCGTTTTTCCAAGTAGAATGATTGAATACATATTGTACACCTGCTGAAATTTTCTCGTTCGGATTGTAGTTTATACCACCAACCGCTGCTATTCGGTTGGATTTCACTTTTTCTTTTTCATCGTAGCCCACTTCATGCACCGCATCCGCCACACTCAACTGTTGATTGGCTTTCATCTTGATTTGCTGGTGCTTTTGTATCAGATATGCAGAGCCGAATACATCCCAAACTTTGTGCCGGTAGTTTAGTGATGCAAACTCTTCGGCAGACCACCGTTCGGAACGTTTGGAACCCGCATACAAGGTCCAGCTCAAACCTTCTCCTTGCACTTTTTCTGTAATTATTTGGATAACGGCACCGACAGTAGCATCATATTTTTCACCTGGCATTGTATTTACTTTTATCTTTTTTATCTCGGACGGCATCAACTGATCCAATTCTTTCAGGTCTTTTACTAATCTGTTGTTAATATAAACAACTGGAGTAACTTTACCAAAGACTGTGAAAACACCATTCTGACTACTGACAAATGGCAATTGTGCAATAACATCGGCAGTTTTGGGAAATGTTTCCAATATAGTTCCTTTCACATTGGCAATCATTTCACCGTTTTTTTGCTCATAAAGTTTCCGTCGGGCAACCACAGTAACTTCATTCAACATTATGGATTCCAATGTGACACGAAGAGGAGACACTCCTAATTCTACCAATTTCGTCTTGTAACCGACAAACGAAATGCGCAGATACATTCCTTCTGTGCTTTCCGTTGTGAAATAGAATTTTCCATTCTCATCGCTCGTACAACCAGCTATAATCGTGCTGTCCTTCGATTGACACAGGGCGACATTGGCAAATGCGATACTTTGCCCATCACTATCCACCACCGTACCTGTAATGGATTGTGCCCAACTGGAAAATGGTATGAGCATAAGAATAAAAACCAAATATTTTTTCATTAAATAAAAATATAATTAATACATCTCATCAATGCTCAAAATAATATTCCAAACATTTATATCAGTAAACTATGTACATATGATCAAATATCAAGTGCAACATTAAGAAAAATTTTTGTGAAATTCGAAAGTTTGAGTATAAAAAT